>CALQJK010000016.1:0-14617 GCA_943330875.1 Chitinophaga pinensis | reverse complement strand
CATTTTTTATTCTTACTGTGTTCGACTTAATATCAATTTTTGCTTGTTCCAGATCTTTTTTGTTGTTGCTGATAATGGTCACCTGGTTTAGTGTTGCTTGCTTGACAATACTTTCCTGTACTTTAATTTGTTGTTTATTTTTACCGAAATTATAAATAGGAATATTAAATGAAATACCCGCTAAATAATTAAATCGCATATCATTTACTTCCGGAACAAATCCATTTTTAAATCCAGTTCCGGCGTGTATTCCAACTGAAGGCTTATGATTAAGCTTTACTATTTCTACTTCTTTATTTGCTTGTGTTATTTTATCAATTGATAAAGCGATTTCGGCATTGTTGGGTGATGTTGTAGCATCAGTGTTTTCGATATTAAAATCAAATACTTGCCCGGTTGTATTTTTTCCGCCGGTTGTATATTCTAATAGATTAGATTGTTTTTCAAGTGCAGTAGTCAAATCTAATTTTTTATTTTCTTCGTCATCGATGTATGCTTGAAGATTAAGCACATCTAATTCCAGCATGTCACCGTTTTTGGCTTTATTGGCAACAAAGTTTTTATTTTCTCTTAAATAATTAATCACGCTGTCTTTCACCCCAATTGCTTTTTGTAAATAAATGATGTTGTAATAAATGGTTGTAATTTGATTCGCTAATTGTTGTTTGGCAAATTGAACATCGTGTTTTGTAAATGCGATAGCGGCTTTTGCTTTGGCAATATTCGCTTTTAATCTTCCGAAATCGAATAAAGTATAAGAGCCGCCTATGGACGTGGAGAAATTATTCACCGGAGCAAATTGTACCTCTTTCCCTCCAATGGGGAAACTAATTTTCGGCATTAAATAATGGTAAGAAGCAGTAGCATCTATTTCTGGCATTTTATTTAATCTGACAGATTTTAAATTTTCCTCTGCGGTTATTGTTGTGTTTTCAACCTCTTTAATTTTTGGAAAAAAAGCAAAAGACTGGTTGATTAATGTTTTTAATTCTTCATTAATTTTTACTTGCGAAAATGATTTTGTCGAAACAAAAAAAACCAGCATAACGATCCATTTTTTCATGGTAAAATATTTATTAGTGTAACTTAATGTGATTCTCCAACTGCTTTAACGGTTGTTGCAATTTCTGCCGCAGACTTTTTCTTCACCCGTAAAAAAACAACTAATGGAATGACCAGTAAAAAGAAAATTCCAATTAGTCTGAACGCATCGAGGTAACTTAAATAATAAGCTTGTTTATCTACAGCTAAGCTTAACGAAGCGTAAGCTTTTGTTGTAGCGCCTGCTACATCTCCTGTTTTCGCAATAATTCCATTTGAAATAGCGGTTACTCGTTCGGTTATTTGCGAAGAACCCGCAGGCATGGCACTCACCAAATCGCTTCTGTGTTGTGCATATCTGGAGCTCACATAATTATTTGCAACGGCAATTCCAACGGCACCGCCTAGTTGACGAATCATATTGTTTAGAGAAATTCCTGTTGGATAATCTTTTGGCTCTAGTCCTACAACGGCTTGATTAATTAAGGGGAGTTGACACAAGGCAATACCAACCGAACGAATAACCAAGGGCCAGAAAAAATCATCCCTCCCGACATCCGGACTGAGGCTCGCACTCATAAAAGCATACACAGCAAAAAGAATGTATCCAATAAATATTAAAGGAACGGGTGTAACACCTTTGCTCATCATTTTTCCAATGAAGGGCATTAATATAACTGCCGCCATTGTGGGTACTAAAAGAGCATATCCTGTTTCAAAAGCAGTAAATCCTAATACCCGTTGTGCCAAAACAGGAAAAATAAAAATGGAGGTAAATAAACCAAAACCCGCCACAAAAGTAAAGATGGTGGTGAAGGCTAGGTTTCGATTACCAAGTAATCTCAAATTTACTGCAGGCTGTTTTATATTAAGCTCATAAATGATAAACGAGATTAATCCTACAATGGCAACAGTTCCACAAATCCTGATGGACTCACTATTTAACCAGTCTTCAGATTGGCCTCTTTCTAAAACATATTGTAAACAACCGATTCCAGCCATTAATAATAGTATGCCGGTATAATCAATTTTAATATTGGCTTTATTTTTTCCTTCATCTGGTTTTTTATCTACAAAATAAAAAGTAAGTAAGGTTGCAATAATACCAATCGGAATATTAATCATAAAGATGAGCGGCCATGAAGAATGATCAATAATATAACCCCCAAGCGTAGGGCCTAATGTTGGTCCTAATACAATTCCCATTCCAAACAATCCTGCTGCAATAGGCCGGTCTTTGGGTTCGAAAGCATCAAACAAAATAGATTGAGAAGTAGATAGTAAAGCGCCACCACCAATACCCTGAACAAAACGCCATGCAATTAATTCAACAAGAGTATTCGATTGTCCGCACATATAAGATGCTGCGGTGAAGATGATCATCGAAACGATGTAATAATTTTTTCTTCCAAAATAGGATGCGAGAAATCCGGTAAGAGGAATGATAATAACGTTGGCGATGGCATAAGCCGTTATGACCCAACTAACATCTTCAATGTTAACACCAAGACTACCGCTCATTTCACTCAATGCCACATTTACAATGGAAGTATCAATCAATTCCATTACAGCAGCAGTAACCGTTGTGAGCACAATAATCGCTCTGGCAATACCTTTGGGTGTAGTAGTCATAGATTAATTAATAGCAGCGCTTACAAAAACACTTAACCCTGCACGTAAGTATTGTTTATACTTTTCTTCGTTATTGATTTTTATTTTAACAGGAATACGTTGCGTAACTTTTACAAAATTTCCGCTGGAATTATCTGGAGGCAGTAATGCAAATTTAGCACCAGTGGCATCGCTTATACTTTCAATGGTACCCGTTATTTTTTCATCAGGGAAAGCATCAATTCTTAAGTCTACTTGTTTCCCAACATAAAAATTGGAGATTTGATTTTCTTTAAAATTTGCCGTCACCCAATAAATACTGTCATTAACAATTGAAAAAAATGGAGTTCCTGCTTGCACAAATTGACCAAGCGTGATATTTTTCTTTCCAATTTTTCCTGAGGCTGGCGCGTAAATTTTGGTGTAAGAAATTTTTAATTTCGTTTCATTTATTTTGGCACTCTTAACTTTTAATAGTGCTTCATTTTTGTTGATAACAGATTCAAGTACAGGGATCTTACTTTTTGCTGCGGCTAAATCATTTTTATTGTTCTCTAATAATTTTTGAGCAGATTCGAAATTGTATTTAGTGTCGTCTAATTGTTTTTGTGTGATGGCTTGATCTGCGAATAAATTTTTGTTTCTGTTATATTCTGTAGTGGCTTGTTGAAGTTTTACTTCGCCAACTGCAATATTCCCTTTGTTTACTTGTAAGGAGGTGATGGCGTTTTGTAAAGTGGCTTTTGCATTAACCACATCAGCTGCGGCCTGAACAGAATCGGCTTCCATTTCTGCCAGCTGGCTTTGCAATTCTGCGTCATCCAATTCCACCAGAAATTGATTTTGACCAACACTATCGTAATCCTGAACCATTAAAGCTTTCACATATCCGGCTGTTCTGGGTAAAATGGGAATAATTTGAGTTTCTATCTGAGCATTGTCTGTAGTCTCATGATTAAAATTGTAGGATAATTTTTTATAGCCGAAAAAACTAGCGAATCCCAAAACAAGTACTAATATGATTTTTTTGATGATAGTCTTCTTACTCATTTCTTGTTTTTCCGGCATAATTATAATTGTGTTGTATGAAATAGAGATCTTTTCCCATAAGAAATTCAATCCACCTGCAATATCGACATTAACACATAAAATCAACTAGAGTTCTGTAAAATGATTTTTTTAAGGAATTTTGATATTTTTTCATCTAGCGAACTTTTTTTATATAAACAGCCAATTTAAAGTAACTAAAACTTAATATAAGTCCGATTTTACTTGTAATAATCTTGATTTTTTTTTATATTTTTGGAATAGTGAATAACCTTGTCGTATTTACCAAATCTGATCCTGTTATTTGATTTAATACATCATGATTTTCACCAAATTTTATCTCAACCATCATCAAAATTATCTTTGTATTACAAACGCTGTATTTAAGTTTGAATACAAGAAAAATGTGATTGAGAGTGGCGTAGCCCTTTTTTCAAATATAAACTTGTATACCTTGTTAATAAAGAATTTCAAAAAAGGGTTAAACTTTATCGATTAAATCACAAAATGTCAACATCAAAAACTACTTCTACAAAGTGGACAGAATCCATTCAATCTAAACGATCCATATTTGACCTTCGTTTGAAAGAGGTTTGGAATTATCGTGACTTGTTGTCTATGTTCGTCCGTCGCGATTTTTTGGCAACCTATAAACAAACAGTATTAGGGCCATTATGGTTTATTATTCAACCGGTATTAACCACTATAATGTTCACCGTGGTATTTGGAAATTTTGCAAAAATTAGTACAGATGGTCTTCCAAAAGCGCTGTTTTATTTAGCCGGTATAACCATATGGAATTATTTCGCGGAGTCCTTCAACAAGACATCAACAGTTTTTACGGCTAATGCTTCTATTTTTGGAAAGGTATATTTCCCAAGACTCATTGTGCCTTTATCTATTGTAACGTCAGGATTAATAAGGTTTGTTATACAATTTGCTTTGTTTATTGTTGTCTTAATATATTTCCTCCTAAAGCCTGACTCGCAGATTCATCCCAATGCTTATGCGTTATTAACGCCGTTCTTATTATTTTTTATGGCAGGATTTGCTTTAGGAACCGGAGTAATTATCAGCGCATTGACTACAAAATACAGAGACTTTTCCTACTTGGTTACTTTTGGCGTTACCTTATTGATGTATGCAACACCGGTGATCTATCCAATAAGTTCTCTCGCTCCAAAGTATAAAGCTTATGCATTAGCAAATCCATTAAGCGGAATTGTAGAAACCTTTCGATATGGCTGGTTGGGAAGCGGCACTTTCTCGTGGGGTGCTTTAGCGTACAGCTTTATTTTTATGTTTGTGTTGCTCTTTTTAGGCATATTGGTTTTCAATAAAGTCGAGAAAACATTCATGGATACGGTTTAAATTTTTTCTGATTCGTTAATTATTATTATGTCTGCATTATCAATACAAGTAGAAAACCTTTCCAAACTATACCGCTTAGGTCAGGTAGGAACAGGCACACTTAAACACGACCTCAATCGTTTGTGGTACAGTGTAAGAGGCAAAGAAAATCCATATTTAAAAATCGGACAAACGAATGATCGTACCAAAAAATCTGAAAGTGATTTTGCGTGGGCTTTGAAGGATATTAATTTCGAAGTGAAACAAGGCGAGGCATTAGGTATTATCGGAAGAAATGGAGCGGGCAAAAGTACCTTATTGAAAATATTGAGCAAAATCACGTCTCCAACTACCGGAGAAATAAATGTAAAAGGACGGATAGCCAGTTTGCTGGAAGTGGGTACCGGTTTTCATCCGGATTTAACTGGAAAAGAAAACATCTTTATGAATGGGGCCATCCTGGGAATGAGAAAATGGGAGATACAAAAAAAATTCGATGAGATCGTTGATTTCGCCGGAGTAGCGGCATATATTGATACTCCCGTAAAAAGATATAGCAGTGGAATGGTTGTTCGTTTAGGCTTTGCCGTTGCCGCTCACTTAGAACCAGAAATATTAGTTGTAGATGAAGTGTTGGCTGTTGGTGATGCTGAGTTTCAAAAAAAATGCATCGGCAAAATGAAAGATGTAAGTACCAATCAGGGAAGAACGATTCTCTTTGTGAGTCACAACATGAGCGCTGTTCAAAACCTCTGCGACACCGCAATGTTTCTTAAAAACGGAGAGTTTGTAACAAAGGGTCCTGCAAAACAAATCGTCCGGGAATATTTAAGCGAACGGAATAATTTATCTAGTTATAAAGAATACGAAAAGTATTTGAAATATGTGAAGATTGAACAAGCCAATGATAAAATAATACTCACAGCAGAATATTTTACTGATCAAATATTTGATTCACCCCAAATTGGATTTGTGCTTTATAATAATGAAGGCATTCCTATTTTTGGGTCTAATCCGAATATAGAAAATCTTGAGATTGATAACAGTAAAATCAAAGAAGGAAAAATAGTGCTGGAAATTTCTGAACCCAAACTTACAGACGGCGATTATATCCTATCCATTTGGTTCAAAGATAAATTCAACACCTACATTGAAGATTTAGAATGTTTAACATTGTCTGTTTCCGGAATGACAACAAACAAACAATGGGGTCAATCTTTTATTGGTAATGTTGTTCCTAAAACCAATTGGCAGTTTTCTTAAATATATTTCGGAATGAAAATTGCAATATTAATTTTAGCGCATAAGGACCAGCCGCAGTTAGAATTTTTAATTAAACAACTTCAACACCCCTCTTTTAATATTTATCTTCATTTAGATAAAAATGCAAGTTTTACTTATCATGATATTCAAGGAAATTATAAAAGCATTGAAAATAATTATGCATGCTCATGGGGAGGATATAGTGTTGCCAAAGCAACATTTAATTTATTAAAAAAAGCATTCGATGACGGCAATGAATATTTTATTTTAATAAGTGGGCAGGACTTTCCCGTTAAAACAAACGAACAGGTTTTCGATTTTTTTCTTAAACACAGAGGAAAGAGTTTTATATACATGATTTCAAAAGAGCAAGTAAAGGTTGAACCCCTTGTTGATTATAATAATTTTTTACAAAGATTCGCCTTAATTCATGTGCCGAAAAGAGCACCCAAAAATTTCATTGAAAAAATAGGATTTTCCTTCAAAGCAAGATGGCGACAACTACAAAAAAAATATTCGTTTTTAAGGTTCCCTATTCCAGCCAACATTTATGCAGGTGAAAATTGGTTTAACCTCCATCGTGATGAAGTTGCTCATTTATTAGCAGAGTACAAAAAATCAATAATACTTCGATTCAGATTAAGTCTGGGTTTATCAATGGAAGAAGTTTTGCCGCACACTTTACTCAATAGAAATTTATTAACGAAAAACTGGGTCAACGACTCTTTACGCTTTACCATTTGGAAACCCAATACTAGTCACCCTGAATGCCTTTCTTATGAAAATCTGGATGAAGCAGTTTCTTCAAATGAATTATTCGCTCGTAAGTTCGACGACATAAAAGTGATTCATCAATTATCGGAAAAATTAAAACAGTCTTGATTGTTTAAATATAATTTTTAGCCTCTTAATAAAACGCAATATGGATATCAATAAAAGAATCAAACAATATTTTTACAAAGCTGGAAATAAGTTTCTCACAAAAGAAGAAATGAAACAAAATCTTCTTTTTGAAAAATACAAGAAGTTTACGATGGTAGAAAAATTGTATTATGCTAATAATTTATCAATAGCTAAGAAGAGTTTGTCCATTGAAGGTGATGTAGTTGAATGTGGCGTTTGGAGAGGAGGAATGATTGCGGGTATTGCTGAAATATTGGAGAAGAAAAAAAAGTATCATCTTTTTGATAGTTTTGAAGGACTTCCTGAAGCAAAAGAAATAGATGGCGCTTCTGCTATAGACTGGCAAAAAAATTCAACAGGTGAATTTTATTTTGATAATTGTAAAGCAGAAATTGAATTCGCGGAGAAAGCCATGCAAATGTCTGGCGCATCGTTCACTTGTTATAAAGGATGGTTTTCAGATACCTTGCCGCATAACAAAATAGAAAAAATAAGTTTACTAAGACTGGATGGCGATTGGTATGATTCTACATTAGTTTGCCTTCAACACCTTTTCCCCAAAGTTGTAAAAAAAGGAATTGTCATCATTGATGATTATTACACCTGGGATGGCTGTAGTCGTGCTGTACATGATTATTTATCTTCTGTTCAATCTACGAGTAGGATAGCTGAATTTAAAGGGATTGCGTACATTCAAAAAAATGATTCATAAGAAGATAGAGCATTCAAAAAATAGTATAGTTTTAAACATAAAAAAATGGCAGTTCCCTACATACACGATGAAATAGTACACAACTCTGGTGCAGCAGAACAAGTGTTACCGGTTCTATTTGAAGTTTATAAGCCTCAATCGATACTCGACGTTGGTTGTGGATTAGGCAATTGGATTCAGGTAGCTAAAAAAATGGGCGTTAATGATATTACAGGTGTTGATGGTGCTTATGTAAACAGATCATTACTCAAAATAAATGCCGAAGAATTTGTAGAAAAAAATCTTACCGAGCCTTTTGATTTGGATAGAAAATTTGACTTAGCTATTTGTCTGGAAGTAGCAGAACATCTTCCCCGTTCTTCCGCAAATGGATTGATTCAATCACTGACTTCACATGCTGATGTTATTATGTTTTCTGCCGCATTACCCGGACAAGGTGGCCAAAACCACATCAACGAACAATGGCCCAAATATTGGCAAAAAATATTTTTGAAACATGATTTTGAAATGATTGATTTTTTCAGATATAAAATTTGGGACAATCAAAAAATAGAAAGATGGTACAGACAAAATTTATTTTTGGCGGTTCGAAAAGGCCATGCTTTATCATCGCACGGAAATAAAGAAGCACTTGCGCTTATTCACCCAGAATTATTTGAAGTAGTTAATGAAAACTATGAATTAAAAATAAAAAAATTAAAAGCTGCCATCGAAAAATTACAATCAAGAGATATCATTGGAAAGCTTTCGAAAATTTTAAAAAGAAAAAAATAAAAGAATGTACAGGATTGTAAATTTAGTTCCATTTGAAAAGAAAGAAAACTACTATCTCAATAAACTTGATGACGTAACGATACTTATCAAAACACTGGAGCGTCCGGAACAATTAATCAATCAACTTGATTCTATTCGTAAATATAAATTCAAGGGTCCCATTGTGATTGCTGATGATAGCAGAGAAGCGTATAAAGAAAGAATTCTTAAGTTGTTCCCTGATTTGAATATCACTTATTTAATACTTCCTTTTGACGCAGGTACTGCAGAAGGAAGAAATAGAATGCTCGAAAATACACATACCACTTTCTTTGTGCTCTGCGATGACGATTTTATTTTTGAACCCCGCACAAGACTTCCTTGGATGAGAAAAGTGTTGATTGAAAATAATTTAGATATTGTGGCTGGTGTATTCAGACAATACAATTTAAAATCACGAAAACAAAAACTCAAGTTTAATATTTCAAAATGGTTATTGAGATTTAATATACTCATTCCATCAACTGGCATATATGAATATTTCGCAAATTTTGAAATAGAAGGCAATGTTTGCAAGATGAAAAAAGTTGTTTATCAAGATCCATTCACGGTTTGTGATCTTGTACATAATTTTTTTATTGCCAGAACAGAAAAAGTAAAAGCTTTTGGTGGCTGGAATGCAGCATTAAAGGGTGGAGAGCATCACAACTTTTTTATAAGAGCAAAATTAAATGGTTTAAAAGTTGCTACTACCAGACATTGCGGCGTTGTTCATGACCGTTGGTCAACTCCCCCTGAACTGTATAAACAATTGCGTGACCGTGGTTTCGAATACCAGGACATTGCATTGAAAGAATTCGGTATTGATAAAATGGAAAATTATAAAAAAACAATGGGCGAACAATTCGGAACTGCAAATTTTAATAAAACCTCCTAACACTTCTTTCTTTTTTGATGCCCGATAAATCTACAGCACTACTTTCCATCATTATTCCCTGTTTCAATCAAGCGATATATTTGCACGATTGTCTTGACTCTATTTTACAACAATCCTTTTCTGATTGGGAAGCAATCGTTGTAAATGATGGTTCATCAGATGATACCAATAATATAGCAAACGCCTATTGTCAAAAAGATTCGAGAATTAAACTTATTGAAAAACAAAATGGCGGACTTTCATCTGCGCGAAATTTCGGGATTCAGCATGCCACAGGTGATTGGTTGTTGTTTCTTGATGCGGATGATATGTTGATGAACCATCATTTTCAAGAAATAGCAAAAGTCATCTCATCAAAACCTGATGTCAATCTTATTCAAACGGGATATCATCATATGAATGAAGATGGCAAACAAATCCTTCACGCTGTTATGCCAAGCAATAACCGAGAATTGTTGCCAACTATTCTTACACAAAACATTGGTCCTGTACATACCTTAATTGTTCGTAGGTCTGTAATTATACAAATGCAAGGGTTTGATGAAAAATTGAACAGCTGTGAAGATTGGGACATGTGGATTCGTGTTGGCAAATTCGGCATAAAAAAAGAAGCTATTAATAAAGCACTTGTTGGGTACAGATTAGCCAGCAACAGCATGAGTAGAAATGCAGAAAGAATGTACATGGCATTGAAAGAAGTTGCCAACAGAGCCATTAAAAAAGACCTCCGATTAGCTGAGAATATTGCTGGAAATGTAGATTACAAAATTGATCCGCTTCCCGGCATAAAAAGTAGTTTATTGAAATGCCTTGGTTTGAGTATTACGCAAGGAAAGGTTGACGATGCTTTAAGGTTATTTAATGACGAAGTGGCAAAGTATAATTTCACATTTGAGCCTAAAGATTTTTCATTAATGAATTCTTATCTTTCATTCAGATATTTGACGTCAAGAGAAGATGTTGAATTTTTATTCAAAAATATTTATCCGCACTTTCAAAACTTTTTTAATAGAATTCCAAATTCAGAAAAGACACAGCAAGCTTGTTTAAGAGCTGTTTTTTATAAACACCGGATGATTCGCAACAAGCACAGATGGGGAATCTGTTCTCCATTAATTAATCGCCTGTCAAACTTATTAAGACATTAAATTGAAAGAAGGTATAATGAGGGAATCACTATTGTCAAGGCCGGATGGAATCTCTGTAGTGGTTTGTACACATAATGGTAAAGAACGACTTGAAGCTACATTGCAGTCTATATTCCAACAAAAGACGACTAACGAATTAGCATGGGAAATCCTTGTGATTGATAATGCTTCAACAGATGGAACAAAAGATTTTTGTATTGATTTGAAAAATAAATCTAGTTTCAGCAATTCATTTAGAATCGTTTCGGAATTAAATCCTGGCTTGAATAATGCGAGAAAAAAAGGACTTTTCGAATCAAGCTTTAACTGGGTTTTATTTTGTGATGATGACAACCATCTTTTTGATAATTATGTACAGACTGGTTTTAATATCATTTCAACAAACAAGTCTATTGGCGCTTTAGGAGGAATGGGACTTCCTTTATTTGAATCTGAAAAGCCCGATTGGTTCGATCAATACCATTACAGTTTTGCTGTAGGGGCCCAGGCTAATTCAAATGGAAAAATACCATCCAAAAATCCTGAGGTTTATGGTGCCGGATGTTTTTTTTACAAACCCGCCTTACAAAAAATTTTCGCTACCGGTTTTCAAACGATTATGTCTGATCGAAAAGGCAAGTCTTTATCTTCTGGTGGAGATGTAGAGTGGTGTTATCTTATTCACCTCATGAAATATGAAATCTGGTTTTCGGACGAGTTGAAGTTTTATCATTTGATGCCAGCAGGTCGTTTAACCTGGGAATATTATATCAAATTAAAAGTGGGTATAGCTAATGGAGCAGCTTTGATTTCTTCTTATAGAATTTATTTTAAGAAAGCATCTCTTCATCAAAGCATTTATTTATTTAATTACATACAACGGTGGGTAATTGTCTGTATCACGTATTACCAGTTATTAATAAAATTACTTTTCAACACCAGTCAAAGAAAAGACAAAAAAATAATATTGGCTAAACATATACTCAACGCAAAGGTGAAATCTTATTCCAACAATTTGTTTCCTTCGTTACAGCACTATAAGCGTATAAAACTATTGTTGAATAATTTACAATAGACGAAAACCGAATTTATGACATACATCAAACAATTAGATTCTATTCGCGCCATTGCCGTAATAATGGTTGTTTTTTCTCACTGGACCTTACTTGGTGCAAATAGTATTTTTCCCTGGGGAGCAATAGGCGTTACTGTTTTTTTTGTTTTAAGCGGCTTTCTTATCACCAATATTTTATTAAAGAAAAAACAGGACATTGAAGATAAAGGTATTCAAGAAAACAAACTAGCGGCTATTGGAAAGTTTATGATGCGCAGAGCTTTGCGAATTTTCCCTCTTTATTATTTGATATTGGTCTTGCTTTTTTTAGGTGCAAAAGTTCTTCCCAATCCTATTCCACAAGATTGGAAATACTATGCATTATATGTGGAGAATTATCTCTTCTATTTCAGACAGGCCTATCCAGGAGGAAAACTATCGCCCATGTGGTCTTTGGCAGTAGAGGAGCAATTTTACTTGTTATGGCCATGGTTGATATTTTTTGTTTCCGCTAAAAACATTAAATATGTTTTGGGTTCGGGTATTATTATTTCCATATTGTCAATGCTTATTCTTCCTTTAGTACTTGAAAAAAAAGATTTTATTGTATTTCTTACTCCTTCATGTTTTGATGCATTTTGCTGGGGAGGGTTTTTATCTTACACTGTTGTATATCATAAAGAAATGCTTGAAAAATTTTCAAACGTTTTCAAGGTGCTTGGATTAATCGCTATAACAGCATATATAGGTTTACAATGTTTTCATGTTTCATTCGATTTTCTAGCGCGAACATTACTTTCTATTTTCGTAACCTGGATTTTGTCTATTATTCTTTTAAATAAAACAGGGAAATTAGACATTTTATTCAGTAATAAAATACTCATGTCAATCGGCAAAGTAAGCTATGGTGTTTATTTGTTTCATTGTTTTGTTCCTGTAATCATAAATACAATTATTCACTGGCTTAAGAAAAAACAACTTACTTCACCTCTTTTTTTAAATTTTTTCAAATGGACGGAAAGTGAGTATTCTTCAGTTTCATATTTAATCTATACCATAACACTTCTTGTTGTAGTGTATGCTTCTTTTTACTTCTTTGAAAAACCTATTTTGAAATTAAAAAATAGATTTGAATAGTTAAAAACGTGTCAGTAAAATCCCCCAATAATTAATCAAATAAAATATTCAACTTGACAGTTACAAACAAAAGTCATAATTACATTGGGTATGTTCCATCGCTTGATGGATTAAGAGCCGTTGCCATTATTCTGGTTCTTTTTTTACATGCAAATTTCAGATTGGGCACCAATGGTGGACTTGGCGTTGCTGTTTTTTTCGCTCTTTCAGGATTTTTAATCACTACCTTATTATTAGAAGAATTCCACAAAACTTCTACTATTTCATTCAAAGGTTTTTATGTAAGAAGAACCATGAGATTATTTCCACCACTGTATGTGTTGTTGGCGATAGTTTTTATTTATGCCATTTTTTTCAGGACAGGAATTGACCAAAACAATATTTTCAAAGATATTATTGCATCCGGACTATATTTTTACAACATAGCTCGAGCTTTGGGATGGTGTACAAAAGAAATATTATTATACCACACCTGGTCCTTAAGTGTTGAAGAACAGTTTTATCTGATTTGGCCATTCATAGTATTTTTATGCATTAAAATAAAGGCATTAAAGAAACTCCAGTTCTTTTTGACTCTTTTTATTCTCCTTGTATGGATATTAAAACCACTTGGTTATATTCCTTTTGTAGCAGGTTCGATAATTAAAGAATCTATTTTTATTGGATGTCTGGGTGCCTTGTGGAGATGGAATAATGTTATTCCTAAAAACATCCCACAAATACTAATCGTTTTCCTGCTCGTTCTGATTTTACTCATGGGAATCGTTCCTTTTGCACTTCCATATTATGATAGTCTTTTCAATATATGCAGTATTTTTTCTGTGATCATTATTTTACATCTTGTTAATCATACCGAAGGCATCACCAGTAAATTTTTAAGTAATAAAACAATGGTGTTTATCGGCAAAATATCCTATTCACTTTATTTGTGGCATTTGCCGGTATTTCGATTGTTTTATTATCATTCTACATTACCACCTTTGGTATCTTTTGCCTTAAAATTTGTAGTTTCATTTATACTTGCCATTTTATCCTGGTACACAGTGGAAAAAGCAACAACTGCTTTTGGCAGAAAGTTCAGCAATAAAATCGTTGCAAAAGCTCAGCAACCTCAATAGTTAATTACATCATTCAAAATTATTTTATTGAAACCGATAAGAGATAACAGTAAACTGGGTTATGTAGCATCATTGGATGGATTAAGAGCAATAGCTGTGATTCTTGTGATGTTGGTGCATGCACATTTTTATTTAGGTAAGAATGGTCAAATAGGCGTTGCTGTATTTTTTACTTTGTCTGGCTTTTTGATTACTACACTTTTATTGGAAGAGTTTCAAAAATCTAATCGCGTTTCATTTTTGGGTTTCTATATCAGGAGAACCATGCGGCTTTTTCCTGCATTATATGTGTTGATTTTGTTTGTTGTGATTTATGCCATATTATATAAATCAATAGGTGATCAAGACATTATTTTTAAAGAAGCACTTTCAGCGGCTTTTTATGTAAATAATATTTCGTGGAAATGGGGCTGGGGGAATAGTGCTTTAATACTCGGACATACCTGGTCTTTGGCTTGCGAAGAACAATTTTATTTGGTTTGGCCTTGGATACTTGTATTGACTATTAAATTTCGCTCCTTAGTAAAACTGCAATATTTTCTTATCGTATTTATTGCAGTGAGT
>CALQJK010000015.1:0-15218 GCA_943330875.1 Chitinophaga pinensis | reverse complement strand
TGCTCAATTTTGCGCGATTTTGGTCTTGTACTTGCGGACCGGACGGGACTCGAACCCGCGACCTCTGCCGTGACAGGGCAGCATTCTAACCAACTGAACTACCGATCCAAAACGGTCCTTAAAATATGCTGCAATAAATGCACCTCATTTTAAGGACGGCAAAGATAAGTACTTTTAGTTTTTTAAAACAAAATTTTATAAAAAACTTCTATAGAGTATTTTTGCCCCCTAAGTTCAATACTTTTATAAATTGATAAATTAATTTTTTTTCATGATAGCGCTAAAAAACAGACAATTTCTCGAATTTGAAAAGCCAATCAAAGAGTTATACGACCAGATTGAGGAGTTATTAATGACACAGGAAAATTCAAAAACAGATTTAAGTGATGCCATAACATTGGTAGAACAGAAAATAGAGGAAGCTAAAAAATTCCTTACCGAGAACTTAACCCCATGGCAACGCGTGCAATTAAGCCGTCACCCAGACAGACCTTATACCTTGAAATACATTGATAAAATGTGTACCAATTTTATTGAACTTCATGGCGATCGTAATGTAAAAGATGATTAAGCCATGGTTGGTGGATTTGCACAACTCGGAGACAAAACAGTAATGATTATTGGACAGCAAAAAGGCAATAACACCAAATCGCGCCAATACAGAAACTTTGGCATGGCAAATCCTGAAGGTTATAGAAAGGCATTACGTTTGATGCGATTGGCTGAAAAATTCAATAAACCCATCATTACACTTATCGATACGCCAGGCGCTTACCCTGGACTAGAAGCGGAAGAAAGAGGACAAGGAGAAGCTATTGCAAGAAACATTTATGAAATGATTAGTCTTAAGGTCCCTGTCATTTGTGTAATCATTGGTGAAGGCGCAAGTGGTGGTGCATTGGGCATTGGCGTAGGCGACAAAGTCGTGATGATGGAAAACACCTGGTACACTGTAATATCTCCGGAAAGTTGTAGCAGCATCTTATGGCGCAGCTGGGATAAAAAAGAATTGGCCGCAGAACAACTAAGACTAACGGGAACGGATATGCTTAATTTCGGACTGGTAGATCAAGTCGTTCCTGAACCATTAGGAGGAGCCCATTGGGATTACGATCAGGCAGCAACTTTACTAAAAGAATATCTTATTCCCACCATTAATGAATTAGAGAAAATTTCAGCCGCCGAAAGAATCGATAACCGAATAAAAAAATTCGGCAATATGGGCTTCTGGGAAGAAAAAGAAATCAACGAAACTACTACACAATAATATTAGACAAGAGATAAAAAATAATGATGCTTAAAATCGGGGTATTTGGTACAGGTCATCTGGGAAAATTTCATTTAAATAACTGGAAAGAAATAGAAGGAGTTGAAATCGTAGGATTCTTTGATCCCAACGACGAAAATGCAACTACTGTAATAACACAATATCAAATCAAAAGATACACCGATCCGGAGTTGCTGATGAATGACTGCGACGCTGTAGATATTGTAGCTCCTACCATTTATCATTTTGAACTTTGTGAAATGGCTTTGCGCAAGGGCAAGCATGTATTCGTAGAAAAGCCATTGGCCAACACTATGGAAGAAGCAAGAACTCTTGTGAAACTTGCTAAAGAATCTAATCTTAAATTTCAGGTCGGTCATGTTGAAAGATTTAATCCTGCATTTCTTGCTTTAAAAGGGTACCATCTTCAACCGATGTTCATCGAAGTACATCGCATTGCAGAATTCAATCCAAGAGGCACTGATGTAAGCGTCATCCTCGATCTGATGATCCACGATATTGATATTATTCTTCACCTGGTTAAAAGCAGCGTCAGTTATATTTCCGCAAATGGTGTGGCTGTAATGAGTGACACGCCTGACATTGCAAATGTTAGAATTGAATTCGATAATGGCTGTGTTGCCAATTTAACAAGCAGCAGAATTTCTCTAAAAAAAATGAGGAAGATCAGATTGTTTCAAAAAGATGCCTACATAGGAATCGATTTTCTCGAAAAGAAAACAGAAATTATTCGACTCAATCAAAATGATGACAAAAATGATTTTAGTTTTGATATCGAAACCAATAATGGAACAAAAACCATTGGAATTTCAAACCCTCCTATTCAACCTGTGAATGCCATTAAAATGGAATTACAGGAATTTAAGAATGCTATTTTAAACAATACAGAAACACCTGTAACTATTTTGGATGGCTTCAGTGCAATGGAAATCGCTCATCTCATTCTTGAAAAAATAAATAACGCACAACATTAATCTGATGTGAGGCCAAATGCAATCCGTGAATCAAAATAGATTAAATATCAGCTGGTATATTTTGGCAGATTTAATCATTGCTACACTTTCCTGGATTTGTTTTTATTATTTAAGAACACTTATTTACCATGACCATTTTCATATCCCTTCTGGCTTCTATCTAGGGCTTATACTATTTGATGCAGGCTGGTTATTTTTACATTTCATAAGTGGCACCTATCATTCTCTTTATCAAAAATCAAGACTCGCTGAATTTATAAAAACAATTCTTATCAGTTTAATTGGCTGTTTATTTTTATTGTTCTTTTTTATTTTAAAAAATCCTCAAAGCAAAAACAGCTATTACTATCTTGAATTTTTTAGTTTGATTTCCCCTATTCTTATTGCAACATTAATCACAAGAATCCTGTTTCTTAATTATGTAAAAAAACAATTGAAAAATAGAGATGTTTATTTCAATGCCTTATTGATAGGTTCTTCCAATAAAGCTTCGATTTTTTACAATGAATTTATAGATTCGAAGAGTGATTCAGGTTTCAGAATTGCAGGATTCATCAACACAGATACCCATGACAAATCTTCCTTACCCAACGATGTAAAAAGATTTTCCGATTTATCTACTCTAAAAAAAATTATACAAGAAAATTATATTGAAGAAATTATTATCACTGTTGAAAAAAATGAAAGAACACTCATCAGTAAAATACTTGAAATCGCAATTGATGAAGATGTTAATATTAAAATAGCTCCTGATACGGTTGATATTATTACCGGGGCACTGCAAACCAATAGTATTATGGGCATTCCATTGATTGATATTCATGCCGGCATACTTCCAGAATGGCAACAAAACATCAAAAGGATTATTGATATCGTCATCTCCATAGCAGCAGGAATTATTTTATTTCCGCTATTTATTTATACACTCCTTAAAGTTTACTTTTCTTCTAAAGGATCCATTTTCTTTGCGCAAGAAAGAATCGGATACAAAGGGAAGCCCTTTGTGATGTACAAATTCAGATCAATGGGAGTCGATGCAGAAATCAATGGACCACAATTGAGCAAAGCAAATGATGAAAGAATAACCAAGTGGGGACGCAGCATGAGAAAATGGAGACTGGATGAATTGCCTCAATTATGGAACGTCTTAAAAGGAGAAATGAGTATTGTAGGACCAAGGCCTGAGCGAAAGTATTTTATTGATAAAATAACAAGCCTATACCCTGAATACAAATATATTTTCAAAGTAAAACCAGGCATTACAAGCTGGGGAATGGTGAAATTCGGATATGCTTCTTCTGTGGAAGAAATGATTGAACGAATGGCTTATGATTTGCTCTATGTAGAAAACATAACCCTCCTACTCGATCTGAAAATTTTGATTTATACCTTTAAGATTATTTTTTCAGGAAAAGGAAAGTAATGTTCATTTCAATCTAGAAGATAGTTATTCGTATTTTTGAACAAACACCAATAGTTTTGAAAAATATATTTACGCTCGCTTTTTTTATTTTAATCTCCTCTAGTTCTTTTTCTCAAGAACAACATTATTGGCAACAAAAAGCAAATTGTAATATTTCAGTTTCACTAAACGACAGCAGCAATACATTAGATGGAACTATTGCTATTCAATATTCCAACAACTCCCCCGACACCTTAACATTCATATGGTTTCACCTTTGGGCTAATGCATATAAAAATGATCGTACCGCATTCAGCGAACAACTTTTAGGAAATGGACGAACCGATTTCTATTTTTCTGATGACCTGCAAAAAGGATATATCAATCAACTCGAATTTAAAGTTGATCAGGTAAAAAGCCGCATGGAAAGCCATCCAAAATTCGAAGATATTGTAAAAATAATTTTACCAAAGCCCTTACTGCCAGGAACTTCCATCACAATAGAAACCCCCTTTCATGAAAAGTTGCCTTTCCAATTTTCAAGAGCAGGTTATCAAAATCATTCTTTTCACATTACACAATGGTTCCCAAAACCAGCGGTCTATGATAAAATGGGATGGCACGAAATGCCTTACTTAGATCAAGGTGAATTTTATAGTGAGTTTGGAAGTTATCATGTAACCATTACCGTCCCAAAAGGATTTAAAGTTGCTGCAACAGGAAAATTATTAATAACAAAAGATACAACCGATAAAACGCTATTGGTTTACGAAGAAAAAAATATTCATGACTTTGCCTGGTTTGCAGATAAAGATTTTATCATCGATCATGACACCCTACAACTTCCATCAAAAATAATAGACGTTTACCATTATCATTATAAAAGAGCAGAGAAAAATAATGGCATGCCAATAAATTCTATCGAATATATTAAGCGAGCTATCAAAACTAAAAGCCAATGGATTGGAGAATACCCTTTTGAAGTGGTAACTGTTGTTGAAAGTAAAGAGGATGAAAATGGAGGAATGGAATACCCCACCATCACGCTGATTGACCATAATTTCGACTGGTATTCACATGATCTGCTCATCAACCATGAAGTAGGACACAACTGGTTTTACGGCGTCCTCGCCACCAATGAAAGAGATTGCCCCTGGATGGATGAAGGCATGAATACCTACTATGATAACAGATATACCGCTTTGTTTTATCCAGAAAAGGATTACCAAACTAAATTCATTAGAAAAAGAATGCCTGATGATATGGAAAGGCTGTTGCTTGACCAGCTTTACAAAAACAAAAAAGACCAGCCCATTACAACAAAAGCTGCTGAATTTACTGAAATGAATTATAACGTCGTTGCATACACGAAAACTGCGCATTCGATGAAATTACTTGAAGAGAAAATGGGGCAAGTCACATTTGACAATATGATGAAGACCTATTTTGAAGAATGGAAATTCAAACATCCTTATCCTGAAGATTTTAAAAAGGTAGTTGAAAGTAACGATAGCGTTAACTATAAAAGTTTATTTTCATTGCTGGATAAAAAAGGAAGTTTGGTTAAACCAGAAAAAAAGAAAATAAAATTTTACCCCTATTTCAATTTCAACAACACTACTATATACAACTACATCTTTTACTCCCCTATCATTGGCTACAACTATTATGACAAATTCATGATTGGCGGTCTTCTTCATAATTACACATTACCCTCAACCCGATTTCAATTTGCCACATCAGCATTGTATTCCAATACCTCCAAAAGATTTAATGGCATGGGGAAATTATCTTACACAAACACTATGGGAGAAAATGGCGGAAAGCTAGTATTATCAATGGATGCAGCTACTTTTACCAAAAGTATTTTTACTGATGCTGACCATCAAATCAAATACATGTCCTTTTCAAAAATAGCTCCTGGTATTACTTTGCATTTTGGAAATAAAAAAGCAAGAAGTACCATCAACAAGTCTATCAGCATGAAATCATATTTCATCAATGAAACAAACCTGCTTTTCAAAAGAGACCTCACTCAACAAATTGACTTTGTCACTTATCCGATTGGAAAAAGAGTTTTGAATCAATTGCAATTTCAAATAGAAAACAAACGTGTGCTTTATCCTTACAAAGCTTCCCTATTGGCTGAACAAGGAAAAGGATTTATAAAAATAGGCTTAACCAGCAATTACTTTTTTAATTATGCAAAAGAAGGTGGCCTTACATTACGTGCATTTGCAGGAAAATTCTTTTACACAACCGAAAAGACCTTTCTAACACAATACGAAACAGACAGATACCATCTCAATATGAGTGGTGCCAATGGCTATGAAGATTATACCTACAATAATTATTTCATGGGCAGAACTGAATTCGAGGGCTTCCCTGCCAGACAAATGATGATGAAAGATGGGGGATTCAAAGTACACACCGATTTCTTGAGTGACAAAATTGGCAAATCAGATAATTGGCTGGCATCAGCAAATCTTACTACAACGGTTCCTAAAAAAATCAACCCGCTGGCCATTCTACCAGTGAATGTGCATTTGAAACTATTTTTAGATGTAGGGACATACGCTGCATCTTGGCAAAAGAATCCTCCAACAGAGAAAATATTATATGATGCAGGATTTCAGCTCTCTTTATTTAAAGATATCCTGACGATTTATTTCCCTATTGTCTATAGTAAATCTTATCAGGACTATTTCAAATCTGTTTTAACTGAAAAAATATTTTCAAAAAATATTTCATTTAGTATTGACCTTGAAAAATTAACTTTAAAGAATATTTTTCCTCAACTATACTTCTGATGTCGAATCTGACTTACATTAAACATGAACATATTGATAAAAAAAAGTGGGACGAATGTGTGCTGATTTCAGCTAATGGATACATCTATGCTACCAGCGCCTACCTTGACTGCATGACTGAAAAATGGGATGCCATTGTGCTTGGCGATTACGATGTAATATTACCTTTGCCCACCAGAAAAAAGTTGTCTATTAATTATGTTTATCCGCCTGCATTTACTCAACAACTTGGAATCATATCAAAATACAATATTGATTCAAATCTTGTACGCCATTTCTTACAATTGGTTTCAAGTAAATTTAAATATGCCGAATTAATATTAAATACAACAAATTATACAGACCAATATAAACTCACTACAAGAAAAAATTACTTGCTGGATATTGATAAGGACTATGAATCAATTAAAAAAAAATATAGCCGATCAGCGATTCGAAACATTAACAAAGCAAAACAGCAAAAAATTACCATTCAAACGAATATCCTTATCGAGGAGATTATTAAAATTCACCGAAGCAGATTTAAAGACAAGATTGGTGTCAATAAAAATGATTACAAAAATCTTATTACGCTACTAAACGAATTAAACAAAAAAAACAAAATCTTCTCGATTGGAGCCATTAACGAATCCGGTGAAATGATTGCGGGCAGTATCTTTTTAATGTATAAAAACAGGATAACCTTTATTTTCAACGGCAATTCGGAAGTTGCTTTAGACGCTGGCGCAACCCATCTCTTAATGGATTATGTTATCCAAAAATTTTGCACCCACAATTACATTATTGATTTTGAAGGAAGTGAAAATGAAAAATTTGCTAGATTTTACGAACAATATGGAGCGATTCCCGAAAGCTATTTCTTTTGTAAAATAAACAACCTTCCGATTCCAATAAAATGGCTGAAACAATAATTATCTTTCGCTCATAATTTTCTCTGCGATAAAAAGATCAATCGGATGAGTAATTTTAATATTACTTTCTTCTCCTTCCACTACATTCACTTGTAATCCTGCGAATTCCACAACCGACGCCTCGTCTGTAAAAGCAGTGTTGTATTCATTTTGAAAAGCATTTAAAAGAATATCACTTCTGAAAGTTTGAGGTGTTTGAATCAACTTAACCGTATCTCTATTTACAGCTTTACTTATCCCATTTTCTACAACTCTTACACTATCTTTTGAATTGATGGCAGGAATTGCCGACCCAAATGCAACGGCTGATTCATAGCATCTTATAATCAGAGCCGTACTTAATAAACATCTTACTGCATCATGAACAAAAATGATGCTTTCTTCTTTAATTAAGGACAATCCATTTTTAACGGATTGAAACCTTGTGTCTCCGCCTTGAATTAACTGGATGTCTGTTTTAGGGTAATAGTTATTGATAGTAGTCCTCCAATTTTCTATATGTTCATTAGGAAGTACAATAATGATATTAATATCTGAAAATGCCTTTAAGAAGGTATCGACAGTATAGTAAAGTAAAGGGTTCCCGTTTATTTCCAGGAATTGTTTGGGAGCGGAAGATTTCATTCGAGTGCCTGTTCCTCCGGCAACCAATACAGCATATTTTTTCATTCTAATCAATCATTAATCTTTGTAAATTCCAATCTTTTCTTCACCATTACTATTTTTCATTCCTCTGTACATTCCTGTACTGTTAAAAACCATGGCCGTATTTCCATTTGCATCAACACCAATCATGCCTCCTTCGCCATTTAATTCAATGAGTTTGTGGTGAACAACTTCATTCATCGCCTCCTGAAGTGAAAGTCCTTTGTATTCCATTAATGCATTCACATCATGAGCGGCCACAGCTCTGATAAAGGGTTCGCCATGACCTGTACAGCTTATGGCGCATGTTTTATTGTTGGCGTAAGTACCTGCTCCAATTATCGGGCTATCCCCAATCCGACCGTACTGCTTATTCGTCATTCCTCCTGTACTTGTAGCAGCGGCAATATTTCCATGTTGATCACAAGCCACCGCTCCTACTGTTCCAAATTTTTTATCTTTCAACAACTCCGCTAAATCCTGGTGTGTATGATCAAGCGAATAACTGTCGCTGTCGCGTATTTCTTTCCATTGGTCATATCTGAATTTCGAAAAGAAATATTCATCTGACATTAATTTCAATCCTTGTTTGATGGCAAAATCATTGGCGCCCTTACCACTTAAAAAAACATGATTGCTATTCATCATCACTTCATAAGCAAGCTCAATAGGGTTCATCACATTTCTTACACCAGTCACAGAACCTGCTGCCAGATTGGATCCGTCCATTATAGCCGCATCCATTTCTTGTACTCCTTTCTTGGTAAAAACTGATCCTCTTCCCGCATTAAACAATACATTATCCTCAAGAAGGGTTATGGCTTCGCGTACTGCATTGATAGCGCTGCCACCATTTTCAAGTACAGAAAATCCTTGTTGCAAGGATTTATCCAGCCCGATTTTATATGCTTTCTCCAATTCGGGAGTCATATCTGATTTCACAATAGTGCCGGCTCCGCCATGAATTACAATTGAAAATGGATGCATATGTTTGATATTATAATCTCTTGAATTTATTTTATTTATTTCTTAAACAGCATTTAGTTCAAAGAGAAAGTTGATTAAAAGATTTAATCTTTGTCCAATAACAACTGACATTCTTTTAAAAATCTTTCTTTATTAATTACAGCAGTCCCAACTTCCTCACATACTAATCCACCTGCAATATTAGCCATCTCAGCCATAAGCCCAATGTTTTTGGTAGCAGCATAAACGATAGATGCGACAGCAATTACTGTATCGCCTGCACCACTTACATCATTTATGGATCGGATGTGAGTAGGAATCCATTTTTCTTCTGTATCTGATTGATAAAAGACACCCTTTTCAGACAACGTGATAAACGATATTCGGTGTTCGAGTTTATTGAAAAGTTCAAGATGGATATCTTTTAATACACTCTCTGAAATATCATCAGCTATAATATTCAACGCCTCTTTAGCTTCGGATAAATTGGGCTTAAAAATATCGACATGTTTATACGCAAAGAAATTCTTTCGTTTTGGATCAACTGCAACTAAAATATTATGCTTCTTACAAGTTGCAATAATCTCAGTAATTACTCTTTCAGTAAGTACTCCTTTATTATAATCTTCAAGAATAATGATCTGTGGCATTTGTGCGCTAACGTAAGCAGAGAATGCCTCTAAAAGTTTATCTTCATCTGATGAAGACATCATGGTAGTAATTTCTTCATCCAACCTCATCATTTGTTGATTCCGACTAATAATTCTGGTTTTATTAGTAGTAATCCGTTCAGCGCTTTTAATGACATACGCTGTATTGATAAATTTAGATTCCATTAAAGACAATAATCGATCCCCTTCATCATCTTTCCCTAATACAGATATCGTATGTACAATTGCATTTAACGCAGCTAAATTAATAGCGACATTACCCGCTCCTCCAATTCTGTACTCTTTTTTTAAAACCGACACAACAGGCACAGGTGCTTCAGGCGAAATACGATCTGCCTTTCCCCACCAATAAGTGTCTAACATCAAATCTCCGACAACGCCAACCTTAATATTATCAAATGATGCAAACAAAGCTTTGAAATCTATTTTACTCATATGCGAACGTCTATTTTTTTTCGGTTGAATGTTTTTTGATATTTTCAAATACATTTTTTATACCCAATCCTATTGACATGGCTTCATAATTTGAATGATACACTTCGTTGTAAATCTTCATAACAGCATTAACATCTGCTTGTGTGTGAAATTGATAATTTGTTTCATTATAAGGATTTACAACAAAATCTATACTACCACCAGTACACTTAATTATTTCATTTGCTACATCCTGAAATGAAACTGCATTTCCTGTTCCAACATCATAAATTTTATTCTCAGGCAACTTTTGATTTAATAAATAATAGTCTAAAAACAATAAATTAATCTTATTAATATCATCGACATGAATAAAGTCCCTTAATATCTTGTCGCTGCCTTCAAATAAAATGTTATTTTTTTTGTCTTCAAAAAATGCATTAACCCACTTAGAAATGATTGAAGACATATCGCCTTTATGATGCTCTGTAGGTCCGTAAACATTATGATAGCGCAGACATACAATATTTTCAATTCCTGAATGTGTTACGAATTTTTCTGTTACCAATTTTGATTGCCCATAAAAAGTGAGTGGATGAGGACTCGGATTTTTCGCTCTATTCGATCCATAGATTGCACCTGAGGAGGCAAAGACAACAGGAATATTTCTTTTCGCACATTCAGTAATTAAATTTCTGGAGAATTTAATATTCTGGTGATACACTTCCGTGAAGCTTGCTCTTGTTGATGAATTTGCGCCTAAATGAAAACAGAAATCTATGTCATCAAGAAAACCAAAATCTGAAGCATCAATCAATTCAGCAAAATCAATAAAATCTGAAAAGATGGTTTCTTTCGTTCTTAATAAATCTGGTTTATCAATTATCACAATATCTTCATAACCAAGTTTATTTAATTTCCTTAGCAACTCTCCCCCAATAAAACCAGCTCCACCTGTAACAAGAATCTTCATTTTTACTTTTTTAAATAACAATTAAGCTTTTTTCTTGTTCGCGACTGCCATGTAATAAAGCGGTATTCCTATCAACGTAATGATTAAGCCGGGCCATGTAAATTGTGGTTTGTAGATAATCAATAACGAACAAAAACTAACACCCATGATGATGTAAATAATTGGAAGAACAGGATATCCGAATGCCTTGTAAGGACGCTCCGCTTCCGGTCTTGATTTTCTCAAAATAAAAATTCCTGCAATAGTCAATACATAAAAGATTACCACGATAAATGAAACCATATCCAGTAAGTCGCCATATTTTCCACTCAGACAAAGTGCGCAAGCCATAGCACATTGAATCCACAAGGCCCATTCCGGAACAATATTTTTATTTAATGTACCTGCCTTTTTGAAAAAAAGCTGATCATTTGCCATTGTATAATAAACTCTCGCACCGGCAAGAATCAATCCATTGTTGCAACCAAAAGTTGAAATCATAATCATGATCGCAATAATAATCGTTCCACTACTACCAAATATAGCTTCTGATGCACTCAATGCTACTCTGTTGTCTTTTGCAAATGCCAATTCATGTAAAGGAACTGTAGCTAAGTAAACCACATTGATTAAAAGGTAAATAGCCGTCACGATTAAGGTGCCGAAAAATAAACTTAAGCCAATATTTCTTTTTGGATTTTTAATTTCTCCTGCAATAAACGTTACGTTATTCCAGGCATCACTACTGAATATAGAACCTACCATAGCACTTGCCATGGCGCCTAATGCAACGCCTGTAACTAATGGTTCAAAACTAATAGTGCCATCAATCCCCTTTGTCATATGTTGAATGGTCCAAGCATTGTTCCAGTTTGCATGCCAGACATCCCAATTAAATGCAATAAATCCTGCAATAATTAATCCGAAAAGGGATATTAATTTAGTAGAGGTAAATATGGTTTGAATAGCTTTTCCAGTTTGCACCCCTTTTGTATTGATGAAAGTCAAAATAACAATCAATACTATCGCAACAAGCTGGGCATAGTGAATACTTAATCCTAAGACACTAAATGTATTGGTGTCTTCCCATGCTAGTGCTGGAAAAAAATATCCAGCAAACTTAGCAAAGCCAACAGCAACAGCCGCAATAGTTCCCGTTTGTATGACAGAGAAAAAACTCCAGCCATATAAGAATCCAACCAAAGGATTATAAGCTTCTTTAAGATAAACATACTGGCCACCTGCTTTAGGAAACATTCCACTCAATTCGCCATAACTTACTGCAGCAATGAGTGTCATGATTCCTGTAATCAACCATGCTGCCAATAACCATCCTGCGCTTCCTAAGTCTTTCAACATATCAGCACTTACAATAAAAATACCGGAGCCAATCATGGACCCTGCTACGATCATTGTGGCATCGAGCAAGCCTAAAGTGGGTTTAAACCCTTTTGTAGATTCTGACATAGTATAAAATTTATTAGATAAAAAAGTCCCGTTAATTAACGGGACTGAAGTTAGTATTTCTTTTTCAAATTTATTTAGAATCCTTACTCAAGATTTCATTCATCCCTGCAATAACATCCTGGGTGATGTTCATGGAAGAGTCTTTATATACTAAATAATCCAACCCATTTCCAACTGTGAAAATATAACTATAGACCTTTTCTTTATTGTACTCATTTAAAAAGTTCTTTAATTTCATCTGGATGTCATCCATAAATTTGTAGCTTTTCTGATTTAATTTTTGAGTTAGCGTCTGTTTTTTCGTATCTACTTCCTGCTGTTGTTGCAATAATTTATTTTGAAACTCTTCCGCTTCTTGTTGTGTAATGGAGGACCCTCTTTTCAGGAAATCATTTTTTTGTTTTTCTAAATTGCGATAGGCATTTTCCCATTCCAATTCAATATCATGTTGTTCTGATTCCAATACTTTCCTATTGTCTTTGATGAAACTTATGTTCTCATTAAGAGAATCTAAATCAACATAAGCAATCGAATTTGTAACGCCATTTTTACTTACGGCTTTGACTATGGGTTGTTTTGCTTTATTTTCCTCGCATTTCCGATTGGTAAAATGTAAATAGTATAAAACTGCGATGGCAATAATCAAAACGGCGTTTGTGATGATAGATACTGGTTTCATGTATTTTATTTTTGCGGCAAGATATCAATAATGTAGAATAATTCAATAGCAGTTCCCCATAAATTAGTAAATGATTAACCCCATAAAAATAGGCTGCCAATGGCAGCCTATTTTTAGTATTATTTCAAAAACATTCAAACTACTCTTCTTCGTCAAAAGTCATCGCTTCTTTAGTAGTCATCAGCAATTCATATTCTTCTTTGCTACCAACAATCATATTTTCAAATTCACGCAAACCTGTACCAGCCGGGATATGATGTCCTGTGATTACATTCTCTTTCAATCCCAGCATCTCGTCTGTTTTACCTAGTATTGCTGCTGAACTTAACACTTTAGTAGTCTCCTGGAATGAAGCCGCAGAGATCCAGCTATGAGTGCCCAATGAAGCTTTGGTAATTCCAAGTAACAATGGAGATGATGTTGCAGGTTGAGCATCGCGATATTCAACAAGTTTCTTATCAGATCTTCTTAAGATAGAATTTTCTTCTCTGATGTCACGGATGGTAACGATCTGTCCAGATTTCAATTTTGTGCTTTCGCCAGCTTCAGTAACTACTTTTTTATCGTAGATATTGTCATTCTCCAAGTTGAAATCTAATCTATCTTCAGTATCTCCTTCTAAGAATTTAGTATCTCCAGCATCTTCAATAGTAACCTTACGCATCATCTGTCGAACAATTACTTCGATGTGCTTATCATTAATTTTCACCCCTTGTAAACGATATACTTCTTGAATTTCATTAACAACATATTCTTGAACAGCGAAAGGTCCTTTGATAGAAAGAATATCAGCAGGTGCAATTTGACCATCACTCAATGCTGCTCCAGCCTTAACAAAGTCACCATCTTGAACAAGAATTTGTCTGCTCAATGGCACTAAATATTTACGTAAGATACCATCCTTAGCTTCTACACTGATTTCTCTGTTACCACGCTTGATTGCTCCAAAAGAAACAACACCATCAATTTCACAAACCACTGCAGGGTTGCTTGGATTTCTTGCCTCAAACAATTCTGTAACACGAGGAAGACCTCCGGTGATATCCTTCAACTTACTTAATACTCTAGGAATCTTTACCAAAACCTGTCCACTTCTTACCTCATCCCCTTCTTCAATTACAATATGTGATCCCACTGGTAGATTGTAACTCTTTTTATCCTTACCATCTACAATGATTGCAGGAAGTTTGGTTTTATCTTTTGTTTCAATAACTACTTTCTCTCTGTGACCAGTTTGTTCATCTGCCTCATCACGATAAGTAATACCTTCTAATACCGCATCAAATTTAATCTTGCCATAAGCTTCAGCAACAATTACGTTGTTGAACGGATCCCAAGTACAAATAGGATCTCCTTTAGCAACCTTCTGGCCGTCTTTTACATTTAGAATAGCACCGTAAGGAATATGCATGGTATTTAACAAACGATCGGATTTCACATCGATATTTCTAACTTCTCCAGTACGTCCAATAACAACCACAATCTTTTTACCATCCGCATTTTCTGTATTTACCGTACGAAGACCATCAAATTGCAAAGTACCATCAAACTTAGCTAATAAAGAAGACTCTACAGAAGCTGAACCAGCGACACCACCAACGTGGAAAGTACGAAGAGTCAACTGTGTACCAGGCTCTCCAATTGATTGTGCTGCAATAATTCCTACCGCGTCACCTCTTTGAGCCAATGCACCCGAAGCCAAGTTTCTACCATAACATCTCACACAAACACCACGCTTGCTTTCGCAAGTAAGTACCGAACGGATTTCTATAGTTTCTATGCCTGTTTCTTCTATTTTTTTCGCAATATCATTACTGATTTCTTCTCCTGCTCCAACTAAAATTTCATCAGTTAGCGGATTAGTTACCAGATGCAATGAAGTACGTCCTTCAATTCTATCACTCAATGGTTCAATAATATCCTCATTATCTTTTAATGCTGTAATTGCAATACCACGTAGCGTTTGACAATCTTCTTCATTAATTACAACATCTTGTGCAACGTCTACCAATCTACGAGTCAAATAACCCGCATCGGCA
>CALQJK010000014.1:0-15427 GCA_943330875.1 Chitinophaga pinensis | reverse complement strand
AATTACCATAACTGCTCAGCCATATTTAGAGTTTTTGTATTTAATAAAAAATACAAAAGCAATTATTACTGACTCAGGAGGCATTACAGAAGAAGCAACTGTATTAAACATTCCTTGCCTAACAATGCGAAACAGTACAGAAAGACCAGAAACCATAACAATGGGAACTAATGAATTAATAGGTGATAATATCAAACTTCTCAAGAACTATATCACTAAAATAATAGAGGGAAAATGGAAAAAAGGATCTATTCCTCCATTATGGGATGGTAAAACTTCAGATAGAATTATATCAATATTGCTAAACGAATACAAAACAAAGAGTAGCCAATTACATAAAGTTCTACAACATGAATAAAGAATTTAAAAATTATTTACAATTATCGTTATTTCTTATTGATATTATAACAATAAACGTATGCTTCTTCATCACTAAATTATTAATAAATGAATTACCTCTAATTGCAAATGAAATATCATTATCTTTTCTATTTATTAACAACATCATATGGATAATATTAATTACAATTTGTGGTGTTTATTTCAAGAAATCAATAACTCATTTCGAAACTTTCACCAAACGAACCGTTCAAGTATTCTTGTTATGGATTTTACTAGGAGTACTTTATTTATATATTTCAAATGAAGGCCATACAAATAGAATATTCATTTCAATATTCGTCTTCTCCTACTCGATTGGATTACTATTAAATAGATTTCTATACTTAGGGGTAAGAAACTATTTTAAACATAAAGATTATTTAGTCAATAAAATAATCATTCTAGGCTATAATGAAACTGCTATTAAATTAGCTTCCTATTTTGAAGAAGAATCAATTAATTCCAACCTTATTGGATTTGTAGAAAACTATAAAAATGTAAATGAAATCACTCACTACCCAATTTTATCTGAAATAAAAAACTTAATCAGTATTGCATTGAAGTTTAACGTAAAAGAAATCTACTCTACAATTTCTCCAAAACAAAATAAGTACATCTACTCCTTAATGCAACAAGCTGAAAATAATTGCATTCATTTTAGAGTAGTTCCAAATTTATCTGATTTTTTAAATAACGCTGTATTAGTAGATTATATAAGAGATCTACCTATTTTATCTAATAGGCATGAGCCTCTTGAGGATATGGGTCACAAAATAGAAAAAAGAATATTTGATATTTTTATCAGTAGCTTGGTGATTATATTTATACTTTCATGGCTAATCCCATTGATTGCAATAATAATAAAACTAGAATCTAAGGGGCCAATATTCTTTTCACAAAAAAGAACAGGTAAAAATAATTCAACTTTTGATTGCTTAAAATTCAGAAGTATGAGAGTAAATAAAGATGCTGACTTTAAGCAAGCAAGTCAAAATGATAATAGAATTACAAAAGTTGGCAAATTCATAAGAAAAACCAGCTTAGATGAATTCCCGCAATTTCTAAATGTATTTATTGGTCAAATGAGTATTGTTGGACCAAGACCCCATATGGTAAAGCATACAAATGATTATTCAAAAATAGTGGATGATTACATGGTAAGGCATTTTTTAAAACCAGGAATCACTGGATGGGCTCAAATAAATGGATTTAGGGGGGAAATAAAGAATTCATTACAAATAAAGATGAGAATACATAATGACATATGGTATTTAGAAAATTGGAATGTATGGCTTGATGTAAAAATTATTTTTATAACAATCTACAGTGTTTTTAAAGGGGATAAAAAAGCTTACTAATTTAACAGCTATTCTTTTCGAATATCATACCCTGCTGAACTATTCATTACCAATTTATAAGAATTTCGTTGATGTTGAAATACATTAAAAGCAGCAGTGTCAACAAGTACAAGTTTAATAGAAATATTGAAAGCATTGTTATTTAACAGCAATTCAGAAACTGTGTTTCGTGATCCACTGAATAAATATGTTTCGGATACCCGTTGAGATTTATTTTCTTCAAACGTATTATTTAGAAAGCGCCAACCTTTAATTGAATTATGGCAATAAACAATTGACCCATTATTCTTACAAATATTATTATCAAAATAATTATTGTCGCATTTCCCTTGAACTTCCATTACTCCATTGCAATCAAAAATATAGTTTGAAGTGATGATGTTATTATTTACAGCTTGCCCTAAATCGTATAACTCAATAGCTCCCCCATCAAATACGTAATCATAGGATTTCGCCCATGCTCCGATAAAACGATTATTTATTATTTTATTATTTGAACTGCATAAAGTGATACAATTTGCACCGTAATCATCATTCTTCCCTGGACGATTACCATCATTCGAATTTATAATCATGCGGAGATTAGAAATGGTATTTTTTTCAATGATATGATTACCTCCATTTGAAAGAAAAATCCCAGTGCCAACTAATGAAATATTGCAATCTCTAATCTCACAATGAAAAGATTCCTCTAATGTTATGGCACGTTGTATATTCGATTTTTTTTCACGGCTCTTATCAGACCTTAATTTGATGTCTATAATTTTAAAATCTTGAATCCTAATGTACGATCTTCTATAAACATAAAAAAGATGTTTAATTACGCCAGCAACGCCATTAAATAATGGACTTACCCCTATCCCATAGGAATTAAAAACAATTGATTGAGATGCATTTCCACTACAAGCAATATTAAGAAAACCTGAAAAAGTATCCCCCCTTTTAAATGAAATCAAATCCCCTGGTAAAAAAGATTCCATATTCTTTTGCACTTCTGTTAAAGACTTCCATGGAAAAGAAATTGTACCATTTGAAATTTCCCCTTTATAACTTGAACTTACATAATAATGATTAATATGCCATGAAATACTAGTTGCTAAAACTTCCTGAACTTTTAAGAAAAATAATATCAAAAAAGAAAACCAAAATTTGACTGTCATGATAAAGTATACATAATTTAATAAAAATAATTTCACTCCTAAATAAGAGTGAAATTATTTTATAATCTACGAAGTAATATCAACCTACAATAGAATTTAAAATGATCCTAATCATAAAGAGGCATTATTGCTTAACAACTTTTATATTCTGCACATCCTCCCCTTGCCTAACTCTTATAAAATAAATACCAGGAATGAAATCTTGTCCTAATTGATAAAATTTATTTACTGACCCACGGGATTGGTAGACTTTTTTCCCCAGAATATTAAAGGCATCAATTACTACATCCACATTTGGATTAGAAACAAATGACAAAGCAAATGATTGTGAAGAGGGATTAGGATATGCAGTAACACTGAATGTATTATTTTTTATTTTTGGAATTGAAAAATGACACCTTTTATTACCATCTAGTATTATTACGGAAACTGATGAAGTTGCATTAAGAGAGTCTTTTACAACAATAGAATAATTCCCAGGCCTAAGATTAGAAAATTTATTAGATGTGATGAACCCTGTATTATTTAAAGAATACAAATAAGGCATCTTCCCGCCATTAGCCAAAACTTCAATATATCCATTATTGGCTCCTTTGCATGAAACGTCATATTTTGCAGCAATAGAGATAGTAAGAGGCGTATCTACTGAAAGCAATATAATATTAAAAGAGTCTGTTTTTGTACAGCCATTACCATCCATCAATTTGATAAAATGACTGCCGATTTGAACTGAATCAAAAACAGATGTAGTTTGAAACAAGTGTCCATCAATACTATATGAATAATTTCCAGACCCACCAGATGCACTGTCCGTTACAGTTACTGTTTGACCAGATATATTTACTGAATGGGGATAATATAATGTCTGAGAAAGCATAGATGGCTCAGCTACATTAATTGTTGTAGTTTGACTGGTACCCATGGCATCAGTAACTGTATAACTGTGTGTTCCAGCAGTCGTAACAAAAGTTCCAACACCAACATATGGCAAAACTCCACCAGTGGCAGCGACAATAACATTAGTTGTTCCTCCATTACAATTAATCTTTCCAGCATTTATCGTAACAAGTAATGGTGAAACAATAATAGTTGATTTTTCAATAACACCTGCATCAGGCAATCCTACTATTGAATTATTTAAAATATCATGTTGATAACCTAAATTTTGACCGAAGTTTATAAGCTGACTTGAGGCTGATGGTGTAAAATCCCAAAGAGAAGGATTTGATGAAACTGTATTTGTCCAAACCGTTTGACTAGTTAACAATTCACTTGGATTGATTGTAAAGTTGAGTGTGCTATTATTGGAGAGTTTATAAATATTGTTTTCATGAATTAATTGTCCGGCATTGAAGAAATTGGATCTAGCCACTGGTGTTCCATTAGACAATTGAAAAACATTATTCTTAAAAATTACAACACCTTGAGTCGTAGTACTTAAACGCATACTTGCCATACCACTTTCAGAAACCCTGGGAGAAACATTTTGAACAATAACGTTATTATAGAACTGCATATTAGAAACAGTAACATTAAATGTTCCACCATTATTAATATAAAACAAACTACCATTATTAGTAAACTTATTATAAGCAAATATGTTATTTTCAATTAGCCCACCACTACCAGAACCATTTTCACAAACACCCAAGCAATCATTGAAAGTGTTATATCCAACAAAATTATTAGAAGACCCACTTCCATAAAATTCAATCGCTCCTCCATCATATACATAATCGTAACTGTTAGCCCAACAATCATGAAAATTATTATAGGTAATGGAATTGTAAGCACTTGAAATTACAATTGGATTTGCTCCATAATCATTATCGCCACCAACATTATTCACAACCATTCTCAAATTACCAATATCACAATGATCCATATTGTTATATGGGCCTACCCAGTAAGCTCCTACTCCAACTAATGAAATCTTGCAATTTTTTATGGTATTGTTATTTGAAGTGCCATCAAAACCAAAAGCTCTTTGCACTTTAGACATCTGAGTTCTATCGATTGAACTGATAGAAGTGTCTGTTATTTCCAGTCCATCAAAAACAATGTAATTTTTATTGTACAAATAAAAAAGATACGAAATTGTAGCCCCTGTACCAATAAATTTAGGCTTATCTCCTAATCCATAACTATTAAACGTAATAGCATTATTAACCACTCCAGATTTACCTACATTTAAAGTCCCAGAGAAATAATCTCCACATTTAAAAGAGATCGTATCGCCTGGATTGAAAGTATTCATATTGGATTGAACATTAGCTAAGGATTTCCAAGGCGAAGAAAAGCTACCATTTGAAGTAGATCCTGTGTAACTCGAACTCACATAAAAGCTTCTCGAAAAAGAAGTTAATGCAAAAAAGATAAAGAAAGAAATTAGTACGCATTTGCGTAGAGTGTAAAGGTTTTTCATTTTGATTTTCATTTTGAGGTAAGGATTAAAAAATAGATTTTTTTGTTTTCAAATGATTAACATCTTTCAAGAAAGCGTATTAACTGATTTTTATTTTTACCAATCAAAAAATAATACAACTCAATAAGATATATGATATCAATCATTCTAAAACAAGAACAAAACTAAATCAAAAAAGAAATCATTTTGATTTTTATGGGAGTAATTAACAGAAATTTAAACGCAACTCGTAGTCGTAATAATATAAAAAATAATCGAAATCTACTTTACGTTGGATGCTATAATTTTAGATAGTTCTATTGGATTAAATGTATGTGCATCAAGGCCTTCGTAAGCTTTTATTACATTGCCATTCCATAAATACACTACCCCAGGAGTAGTAGCATTATTCCCTAGTAATTTAAAAAAAGCGGGAATATCATCAATTACAAAATAAGGAAATGAACGTTTTACTTCTGTAAAAAATTCAGGTATTTTATATACCTCTTCGTTCATAAATAAAATGTATACTGGGGGGAAATTTTGAGATCTGGAAATCTTTACTAATTCTTTTGCCGCTTCTCTGCAATGGTCACAACCAGGCACAAAAAGACAAACGATTTTTTTCCCTTCATCAAGATTTATTTTTTTACCATTAAAATCTGTATAGCCTGAAAACTTTGACTGTACTTTTTTAGGCTCCACAACTATTGCAACAACAGACTTTGCAGTATCATTCTTTTTAATTTCATTTTTTACAGTATCAGTATTTTCGATTGCATTAACGAATGTGTCCGAAACAGCGTTAGCCGAATCTGGAATCAATGTTACCGGTGGTGATGTTGATACTTTGTCTTCTTTAGCACAAGGGCAAAAAGGAAAAGAGAAAAACATTAAAAATGCAGAAAAGAAATAAATAAAAAGAATGACGATAAATTTATTTTGTCCTTTTTCTTTTTCGCTTACATTTTTATATAAATAAATAAGCAGCCCAATAGTGATGATATTTTTAATCGTTGCTTCCAATGGTGTCATTGGAATAAGCTGACCAAAACATCCGCAATTACCATTCATGGCGCCATGCTCAACCATTTGAATACCCAAATGAATACAAAAAGCGGCCAATAATAAAATAGTAACAGGTATTACAAAAGACTTTATAAAATGATTTTGAAGAATACCAATAGCAATAGCCACTTCCAGTGCGATGATTAATCTTGCCAGATATGGAGCAGAACACCAGTCTACAATACCTAAATCAACCAGCTGCTTTTCAAATGCCCAGATGGGAAATAGTTTCGCTACTGCAGACAATAAAAATAGTGCCGAAATAATAATTCTAACGATTAAGGGTACATGTTTTTTTAAATTAGCCATCTTTATTTTTTTTAACCTTTTTAATAAAAATATAAATCCTACTATTTAGTATGCTTTCCTTCGTCAATTAAAATCAATCCAAATGCAGCATAATTAAGAATATCGTAATAATTAGCATCAATACCTTCACTAACTACGGTAACGCCATTATTAGAAATAATTTGTTTGATACGAAGCAACTTCGATAAAATCAAATCGATAAAACTCTCCTGGCTCATTTCTCTCCAAGCTTCGCCATAATCATGATTTTTGTCAGTCATTAATTTTTTCGCATTCGAAACTTTCTCTTCATATAAGGCAGACACTTCATCTACCGTTAGTTGTTCTACATTTTCATCTTTAATCTCCAACTGAATCAACCCAATAATGGCATAATTCAATATGCCCTCAAATTCACTTTTTATGCCATCTTCAATTTTCTGCTGTCGTTTCTCTTGAATCGTTCTGATTCTTTTCGCCTTAATATAAATCTGGTCTACTATAGCAATCGTTCTGTACACTCGCCAGGATGTTCCATAATCAGCCGTTTTCTTTAAAAAAGTATTCCTGCAATTAGCAACAGCAAGATCGTATTGTACATTTGTTGAAGTCATTATGGGAATATAATTTTCTGTATAATCTTAATAAAATATGAATGTATAAATCCAAGGATACAAATTTTTAGTTGCACCTTTGTTTTTCATTTGCAAAAATACAATTAGTCTAGCAATGTTAACCCTTAACTGTAAAGGAAAAATATTAAGTTTGGAAAAGCCCCTTGTTATGGGGATTATCAATGCCACACCCGACTCCTTTTTTGAAGGACACCTGGCTGATACTTCCGAAAAGATGTTACACCGAGCTGAAAAAATGATTACCGACGGTGCCGATATTTTGGATATTGGCGGACAAAGCACAAAACCCGGAAGCAAAAGAATCGATTTGGATGAAGAATTAAATCGGGTGATCCCTGTGATTTCATTATTACATAGCCATTTCCCTGACGTAATCTTATCTGTAGACACCTATTACAGCAATGTGGCCAAAATTGCAGTTGAAGCTGGCGCATCGATAGTAAATGACATTAGCGCTGGAAATATGGATACAGAAATGATTGCAACTGTAGCAAATCTTGACCTGCCCTATATCTGTATGCATATGCAGGGGACACCGGAAACCATGCAACAAAACCCTGTTTATGAAGACATTACCCATGATGTGCTGAACTTTTTCATGAGAAAAATAGCTGATTGCAAAAATGCAGGCATAAAAGACATTATTATCGATCCAGGATTTGGGTTTGGCAAAACCATTCAACAGAATTATCAATTGCTAAAAGAAATGTCCGCCTTGCAAATACTTGAATTACCCATACTTACCGGATTGTCCAGAAAAGGCATGATTTACAAAACGCTGAATAGTGACCCTACAGAAGCACTGAATGGAACAACAGTCCTTAATACCCTTGCTTTACAAAACGGAGCAAACATACTAAGAGTTCACGATGTAAAAGAAGCCAGAGAAGCTATCCTATTATTTGAATGTTACAAAAATGCCGCTCAATAATTTGAACGGCATTTGTTAATAAAATTGATTCCAAAAGTTTATCTTTTCTTTTTCATCGTCGTATCTGGTCTAGCTTTAGCCAAACTATCCATGAACTTTTTTTGTTTAGCTTCTCTCTCTTTTTTAAGTTTTTCAAGTTCAGCCTTTGCCTGTGCTTTTGAAAGTACGTCAACCACTTCAATATCAAAAATCAAAATTGAATTTGGAGCAATATCTTCTCCGGCACCCTGCTTGCCATATGCCAAAGGTGAAGGAACATAAAACCTTGCTTTCGATCCTTTATTAAGCGTTTTTAACCCATCATACCAGCCTTTGATTACACCTTGACCTAGAGATTTGTCAGTGGTTAAATTTACAAGGAAAGGTTCAACATGACCCTTTGAAGGATCGGTATTGCTATCGAACATTTTACCTTCAATTGTTCTTCCTGTGTAATTTGTTTTTACAACTACGGAAGTGTCAATTAATGGTCCGGTTCCCGGCTGGATTAATTCAACATAAGTACCCAATGGCGCTTTAGTTGCATTGATTTTTTTCGACTTCAAATATTCTTGAACTTTTTTATCCTCCTTTACCAGATTGGCAATGTTTTCTAGAGAATCCTTTTTCATTCTGATAGCCATACCTGCTTTACGTGCGCTATCAGCTTGCATTTGAGTTTGGAACACATTCAACAACTTAACTGTTGTAATAAAATGATACCCCTTTTTGATAAATGGTGGCATATCTCCAGGATTTTGAGCCATCATAGAATCTACCAACATTCTTAATACCAAACTATCTCCATTCTTCATCTGACTGATAATTTTGAAATACTCAGGAGGAATAGACATAGAATCTAATGGTTGAATTACAGCACCACTGGTAGTTCTTGTATCATTCAACAATGAATCAGTTTTACCATTATTGATAAACTGAGCAATTTGCATTTCCATGAATTCTCCTACTTTCACTTTTTGACCATTACCATTTGAAATAATTTTGTATTCCAAACCTTTGTCTCCTTTTTTGAAATCTTGCTTGCATGAAACCATAACGATTGCAGCTAAGCATACATAAGAAATTTTACGCATTGTGTTTTGTTTTAAAATTGATAAGTACATAAATCATTTTTATTTTCAGCTATTGCTTTTTTAAATTTAGAAACCACTTCTTCCAGCGGATCTTTACTTTGACCTCCGGAAGCATTAAAATGGCCGCCCCCTTCAAAGTATTTTCTTGCAAAAGTATTTACATCAAAATTTCCTTTACTTCTGAAAGAGAGTTTTCTTTCTTCTCCGCGGTCAATAATAATCGTCGCTAACTTAATGCCTTCAATACTCAACGGATAATTTACCAACCCTTCTGTATCGCCAGTTTTGATATCATATTTAATCAAATCCTGCTGAGGAATTGAAATCAATGCCGTATTGTATTCATAAAATAATTGCATTCTGTTTGACAAGACATTCCCTATAAACCGCAATCTGTTTTCTGTGAAATTATCAAAAAGCGCCTCATGAATAACGCTATGTTTCAACCCTCTTTTTAAAAAATCAGACACCATTGCATGAACGTTTGCTGATGTGGAGGGAAATCTGAATGAACCTGTGTCTGTCATGACGCCTGCATATAAACACTGGGCCACTTCATTATTAATTTTATCCTGATAACCTGATGCAACAATAAAATCATACACCATTTCTGCAGTAGAGCTCTTGGAGGTATCACTGGCACCGAATGAAAACACTTCTACCTGGGGTTGTTGGTGGTGATCTATTAAGATCTTAACTGCAGGTGCATTTAGCAAAGAAGCTTCCATTTTTTTGGTCCTGCTCATGGTATTAAAATCGAGACAGAAAATCCAATCCGCATCTGTAATGAAAACATCCGCTTTCGCTTGTTCTTTTTCGTAATCGAGCACATCTTTACTCCCTGGCATCCAGCTCAAAAAAGAGGCCCAGTTTGTAGGAGAAATCACCTTTACCTGGTGTCCGAATTGGGTCAGAAAATGAAATAATCCCAATGTAGAGCCCATTGCATCCCCATCTGGTTTTTGGTGCATGGTAATAACGATGTTTTTAGGACTCGTTATTTCGGCAAAAATTTGATTGATTGGTTGCATAAAGACGGCGCAAAAGTAAGTGTAAAATATGAATGTGCAAATTTCAAAACTTTTAAAGACAAATTGACCTTATCTTTGCGCCCAAAATTAATAATACCATGACTAACAGAACTTTTACCATGATTAAGCCAGATGCCACAGAAAAAGGATACACTGGTGGTATATTAGAAATGATCAACAAAGCTGGATTCCGCATCGTAGCTATGAAAATGACTCACCTTAGTGCAGCAAAAGCCGGTGAATTTTATGCAGTACATAAAGAACGTCCTTTTTACGGCGAATTGGTTGAATTCATGAGTCGCGGTCCGATAACTGCTGCCATTCTTGAAAAAGAAAATGCGGTTGAAGATTTTCGTAAATTAATTGGCGCTACCAACCCTGCAAATGCTGAAGAAGGTACTATTCGTAAGAAATATGCCGCATCAATTGGAGAAAATGCAGTACATGGCAGCGATAGTGATGAGAATGCCGCTATTGAAGGGGATTTCTTCTTTAGTAAATTAGAACAATTTTAATTTTTTTATACTTATTTTTAAAACTCCATTCGATAATAAGAGTGGAGTTTTTTTTAACCCGGATTTTGCAGTTGGAAATTCTGGGTTTAAATGATTGATGGTATTAATACTCATCAATTCCAGATATTAGCCTAAAATAGCTTCTTCCTAAAATGCAAACAACATTATCCATCACTCGATATAAAACATGGGCCATCCCTTTTGCTTTTTTATCAATGGCTATTTTTAGATTGCCGTTATTATTAAACAAGAGGATGAGCTTCTTCAAGCTCATGGGTACAGGCAAAAATGGAACTTTTGATAAAATGCCGGATTTCCATCAATGGGCTATTTTGTGCGTGCATAAAAGTGAATTAATGCTAAATGATACCACTACTATTCTTGAAAGTATTTATGGAAAATTCATTTCAACATGGCTGACATTTTTTGCTACAGAGACCTATACCCTATTATTGGAACCCATTACAGGACATGGGCTTTGGGATAAAAAAGAAGTCTTTGGCAAAATAGAAAATAACAACATCCATACCGGGCAAGTAGCTACTTTAACAAGGGCAACCATCCGACTTTCAACATTAAAACACTTCTGGAAAAATGTAGCTCCGGTGGCGAACAAAATGACGACAGCAAAAGGTTATATCTTCTCTGTTGGCATAGGAGAAACCCCATGGATCAAACAAGCAACATTCAGTGTTTGGGATTCTGTGGAAGACATGAAGACATTCGCATACAGCATGAAAGAGCACAGTGACGTCATCAAAAAAACCAGGAAGGAAAAATGGTATAGTGAGGATATGTTTGTACGATTTAAAATCATAGAAACATTCGGAAAAATACACGGAATTAACCCTCTAGAAAGAAAACTGTAAATTTGAATACACAAAAATGATTTATGAGCTATTTGTAATACCATTTTTATAAAACAAGTCAATATGAAGAATATCAAATTAATAGAAGTCCCTTCAGAAATTGGTGCAGGAACAAGAGGTGCCAGCTTGGGAATTGATGCCATCAAAATCGCAGGACTGGATTTCATGAGTAATTTTTTCGTGCATTTCCCTTCAGAAAAAGTAGAAACAGAAAACAACCTCTTATTTGAACCCATTCAATCCCCCTATGCAAAAAGAATACAAGGTGTTTTGAATATGTACGAACGTATTAGTAAGGCCGTATGTGATAGCATGAAACAAAATTTCTTCCCTGTTGTATTAAGTGGCGATCACAGTAATGCAGGTGGAACTATTGCAGGAATTAAGCTGGCCAAACCAAAAAGCAAATTAGGTGTAATCTGGATTGATGCTCATGCCGATTTACATACACCTTATACAACGCCTTCAGGGAATATGCATGGAATGCCATTAGCTACTGCAATTGCGGAAGATAATTTAGAATGTAAAGTTCATGACCTGGATGACAAAACCAAGAACTTGTGGAATCAGCTAAAATCTATTGGGAAAATAAATCAGAAAGTTTTACCAGAAGATGTGGTCTTTATCGCATTAAGAGATTTTGAAAAAGAGGAAAAAAATATCATTGAAAAACACGGCATAAAAGTAATCACAACGAGTGAGGTTAGACGAAATGGAGCCGAAAATATCAGCAGGAAAGTTTTGCGCTATCTGAGTGATTGCACAGATATTTATGTAAGCTTTGATGTAGATAGTCTTGACTCTACCATCTCCAAAGGAACAGGAACACCTGTTAGCAATGGTTTAAAAGAACGTGAAGCGGAAGATTTGATCAGCAAGTTTATGCAAAACAGGAAAATTTGCTGCTTTGAAATCACAGAAGTAAATCCTACACTTGACAAAGAAAATCTCATGGCTGAAATCGCCTTTAATATTCTGCAAAGAAGCGTCAATGTATTGATGCTTAACTAAGTTGTTAAAAACAAGAAACCGGGAAATTACTCCCGGCTTCTTTTGTCCTGTAAATCAACCATTAAACGCTATTTTATAATGCACTTATATCTCTTTTAGTTCGCAGCGATTCCAATGATGGATCTAACTCAATCGCTCTGTCACATAAATTATCTCCCTTTTCTTTCTGTCCTTTTTTCTGAAAACACAATCCTGCCTGAAACAAGGTCTTGCTGTCTTTAGGGTCTATTCCCATCAGTTTTTCACAATAAAACAATGCTCTGTCATATTGTTTTTTATCATACAATCCAGCTATCAAATCTTTTACCAAATCTTTTTTTCCAGGATTTTTTTTCCATAAATCCATCACCATATTTTCAGCTTTATCATATTCATTACAATAAATCAACGTGAAAGCCATATTCTCATTGAAATCACCCCCTGGTTCATAGCCATGAGCTAGTGCATTATTAAAAGAGATCAACGCATTTTTGTAATCACTGTTCTCATAATAAAGAATGCCTTGTTCATAAATCCACAGTGGCTTTGCATCCGGCATCTTAACAATTTTATCATAGTATGTCATCGCATCCTTGTATTGTTCCATACTCACATAAGTTCTTGCCAAAGTATAAAGAACTTTTACATCCGTTGGAGATTTTGTCAACGCTAATTTGAGGTATTTTTCTGCAGTAGCATAATCTTCTAATTGGTAATTAGACAATCCAATTATTCTTGGCGAGCTGCTGCAATCTTTACATTTTTGTGCAAATTCAAAAGCCTTATTGTATTGGTGAAAATCAAAATAGAGAGTCGACAATTCCTCTACAACCACAAGATTCGAAGGATCCATTTTATAGGCCTTTTCAAAAAGCAATTGTGCCTGAGCTGGTTTGTGTATTTCCTTAGCTACAAAAGCCTGAGCTAAAATCGTTTCCTTATTTTCTGCGTTAAATGAAAGTGATTTCTGAAATTGCTGGTACGCAAAAAGCATGCGTTTTTCTTTTTGAGCCTCAAGACCTCTTTCAAAATAAAACTTAGTGCTATCAATAGGAAGTGCAAACAACACCTGAAAAAAACACCATGAAGTGATAGTGAATAATGCTTTCATATGCGGTAAGGATTAAAAATGATTTTCCATTATCGGAATATCAAAACACTTAACGCTGGAATAGCTATTTTTATTTCACAGAGCGCTGCTTTTTTGCGTAATATTTTAATAGGGATATTTGCATTAATATGTTCCCCGTTTCCCCAATAGGCGATATCGTTAGTATTAAAGAGTTCTTTCCATGCTAATTTGCCCTGAACCTGCATGATCCAATTGGTATAATTTTCATTGGAAACATTTAAAATAATTAACAAATCGTCTTTTCGCTTGTTCCCCTTTCTTTTGAAAGCAAGAACCCCTTCATTTCTTTTGTCTACTTCCGTCCATTCAAATCCTTTTGGATCAAACTGGTTTTCATAAAGAGCAGGTTCATTTTTATACAGATGAGACAAAGCTTTTACACAATCTTTCATTTTCGAATGAGACTCATGTTGTAACAAATGCCAATCCAATTCTGATTGGTCATTCCATTCTGAGGTTTGAGCAAACTCATTCCCCATAAAAAGAAGCTTTGCTCCCGGGTGGGTGTACATGCAGGCATAAAGAAGTCTAAGATTGGCAAATTTTTCCCATTCCGTACCTGGCATTTTATAAATCATGGGGCTTTTTCCATGAACAACTTCATCATGACTGAGCGGCAACATGAATTTTTCGTCATAGAAATACATCATACTAAAAGTGAAGGTATTTTGAATATGCTTACGTTTGGGATGATGTGTTTTGAAATAGCGAAAACTATCATGCATCCATCCCATCATCCATTTCATTCCAAAACCAAAACCACCATCTGCTAATGGCTTTGTAATATCCGGCCAGTCAGACGCTTCCTCCGCAATAGTTTGCACATCAGGAAAATCATTGTAAATAGATGAATTCAGTTCTTTAAGAAAAGAAATGGCTTCAATATTAGCATTAGTGCCATGTTCATTTGGTGTCCATTCTTTATGCCCCCTTGAGAAATCAAGCCTGATAATGGAATTAACCGCATCTACTCTAATGCCATCAGCATGATAATATTTCAACCAGAAATGTGCACTGCTGATTAAGAAAGACCTCACTTCTCCTCTTTTATAATTAAAAACATAACTGTTCCAATCCGGATGGAATCCTTTTTGCATATCAGCATATTCATAAGTATGAGCACCGTCAAATCTGTATAAGCCGTGATCATCTTTCGGGAAATGAGAAGGCACCCAATCTAAAATAACACCGATGTCATGCTGGTGCAACACGTCTATCATCTTCATTAAATCTTCGGGTATACCAAACCGTGATGTAGCGGAAAAATAACCTGTACATTGATACCCCCAACTTGCATCGTAAGGATACTCCATCACCGGCATCAGTTCTACATGAGTAAAACCCATCTCTATAATGTAAGGAACAAGTCGTTCTGTAATTTGCTGGTAACTGTTAAAGCTATTGTGATCAAATTTGTTAGGCCTCATCCAACTGGCAAGATGCAATTCGTATACATTCCATGGAGCATTTAAAGCATTTTTTTTCTTTCGTTTAGACATCCATTTTTTATCCTTCCATTTATATTCGAAATCCCACGCTACGGATGCCGTTGCAGGCCTTAATTCCGAAAAAAAAGCAAAAGGATCTGCTTT
>CALQJK010000013.1:0-15617 GCA_943330875.1 Chitinophaga pinensis | reverse complement strand
GGAGCCATTTCAAACATATTTGCGATAACCCTTGGAGTGCCGAAGTCATCATCCATAAATTCTTCAAACTCATTGAGCCAGGTATTAATTTTAGTATCTAGTTCAACATCGGTTGCAGTGTCATTTTTTTCAAAAGATAGTTTTTTCAACACTTCAAAGGCTTCCCATAATCTTTTAAAAGCTTTCTCACTTGACATCAGCGCTTCATTGCTAAAATCGAGCGTGCTTCTGTAATGACTTTGTAAAATAAAAAAACGAATCGTCATGGGATGAAACGGCTGGCTTAATAAAGGGTGATTGCCGCTAAACAAATCCGTTAGTTTAATAACATTATTGTAACTTTTACCCATTTTCCTTCCATTAATAGTAATCATATTATTGTGCATCCAGTATTTTACCGGCGCGGTATGATTACAAATAGTGCTTTGTGCGATTTCGCTTTCATGATGGGGAAACAATAAATCCATTCCACCGCCATGTATATCAAACTGAGCACCTAAGTATTTTGTTGCCATTGCAGAACATTCAATATGCCAACCTGGGAAACCTTCTCCCCATGGGCTTTTCCAGCGCATGATGTGTTCTGCAGGAGCCGCTTTCCATAAGGCAAAATCAGCCGCATCTTTTTTTTCTTGTTGTCCTTCAAGGTCGCGCGTTAAAGATTCTCTATTACTAGAATCTAATAACTCATCAATTACTCTTCCGCTTAATTTTCCATAATCATAATTCGCTGCATATTTTTTTACATCAAAATAAACAGAACCGTTTACTGCATAAGCAAATCCCTTTTCAATAATATCTTCAATCATTCCAATTTGCTCAACGATATGTCCTGTTGCGGTTGGTTCAATGCTTGGTTCAATACAATTAAATTGCTTCATTGCCCAATGAAAAAGATTTGTGTACTTCTGCACAAGTTCCATGGGTTCCAGTTTTTCCAATTGTGCTTTCTTGCTTACTTTATCTTCTGCCTCTCTTCCTTCTTCTTCAAAATGTCCCGCATCAGTGATATTTCGAACATAACGAACTTTATATTTTTTGAAAGTCAAGTATCTGTATACAATATCAAAACTAACATATGGTCTTGCGTGTCCTAAATGACTTTCTCCACTAACGGTAGGACCACAAACATACATGCCCACGTGTCCTGGGGTTATAGATTCGAAAACTTCTTTTTTTCTGGAATAAGAATTGTGAATATGTAAAGCCATTCTTTTATTTAACATTTAGGAGTACAAATATAAGTTGATAAGTTGATAGGATGAAGGGTTTGGGCTGTTCAAAGAGTTTGTAGCTGATAACAAAAAGTGTTACTTGTATTTCAAGTCTGTAACAATCGGAAAGTGATCGCTAAGTTTTCTCTTTATTCGACAATATTGTTGCACATCAAATCGGGGATCAACAAAAATATTATCAATTCGCAGCGTGGGAGAAATGCCGGCAAAAGTATTTCCAATACCAGCGCCTTTAGCAACAAAAGTATTAATCATATTCTTGCCAATGGTGTTATAAGCGTAACTATTAGGAACGTCATTAAAATCGCCACATAAGATATTGGGGTAAGGGCTTTTTGATAATGCTCTTTTAATCCAATCGCTTTGACGATGCCTTTTGATATAACCCTTTTTAAATTTAGCAATAATGTTTTTAGATTCAAGTAGGTCTGTTTCGCCTGTGATTGCGGGGTTGTCTAAATATTTTCTGTTGTCTATGCTGAATCTTAATGTTTGTAAATGAATATTGAATACACGAAAAGTATCTGTATTCTTTACAATATCTACATATTGAAAAGCGGAGTTGTAATTCAAGCTATCAGCATGAATTGTTTTTTGGTTTACGATGGGATACTTGCTAAAAATGATGATTCCAAAATGATGCCATCTGTCGAAATCAAGTCTCCTGTCGTAGGAGTAATAATGATAGGGCATTTTTAATTTCTGTTGAAATTCGGGTAAATAATTAATTGATTTTTTCAAACTGTCGCCTGCTACCATTTCCTGAAAACAAGCAATGTCCGGATTGAGCTCGTTAATTTGCTCCAACATTTCCGTTTTTACTTCCGGATGAATTTTGTGTTCAATAATATCAAAATGTTCCACATTCCAGCTCATTACTCGCAATGTAGTTTCCGGATTTCTGTCTATTGAAAAAGAAGATAATCGAAGCGGTATAATTTGTTTCAGTGGAAAAAAGCAGATGGTAATAAATACCAAGCTAATTAATGAAAGTTTAGGCTTTGCAAAAAGCCAAAAAATAAAAAATAAAACGCTAACTATTAGAAGATAGATTGTAGCCAGTGTAAACAGTCCAATGAACCAATAGGCGCCATTATTAATAGAACTTCCATAGCAGGCCAATAATAAAGAGAGTCCTGTAATGCCATTACAGAAAAGGAGTATTGTTTTTGTGAATTTCCTCAAAAATTGACCAGCCATATTTAAACTTTAATAAGGCAAATAAAAAGACCTTGTTGTGTTTTACATCGATTCGTCTTCTGATGCTTTTTTTAGAATCTGTTTTTCCTCTTCGGTTAAATGGTCGTAACCCTCAGCGTTAATTTTATCCAATATTTCATCAATGCGCTTTTGATTAATGAGAGCAGATTTGGTGAAGGGAGCTCTGTTTCCGGTATTGTAAAACATTTTATTTCTAAGAGAAACATTTTCTTTTTTGGTAGGGCTGAAAACGGTTGTTATCCAATGGTAAAAAGTATTCATCCAGATGCTTCCATCTTTTCCTTTTTTCAAAAAGACAGCGAATAAAAACCCTGCAAGAATGCCACCCAAATGAGATAAAATAACAGCGCTATTCATGTTGGCAATGCCGCCAAAATCAATCAAAAAATAAATAATTAATAATACCCAAACAGGAACACCTTTTCTGATGTGTGTAAAAAATCGGTGGTTGGGTGATAAAAAAGTAGTGGCTGTTGCTAATGCTAATATAGCGGCATTAGCGCCTACAAGCGAAGCTTTCCCAATGTTTTGGTGAAGTTCTGGAATGAACTGATGGGCTCCGATAAAAAAAAGCGCACCCAAAACACCACCATAGATATAAACAGGAATCAACTTATCATTGCCAGCAATTTGCTGCATTAAACTGCCAAAAGCCCAAAGCCAAAGCATGTTGCTAAAGATGCGCATAAGTCCAGCACTTGTATCGCTGAACATATAAGTTAATAAGGTCCAGGGCCTTTCCATAAAACGTGATAAGCTTGCAGGCAATTCAAACCATTCGACCACGGAAGTATTATAAGATTCCGGCGTTTGCTGGTAGAAATTATAAACGACCTGAAGCAGTAATAATAACAGAAAGAAAATCACATTTAAGGCCACCAATGCCATTAGGGCATTATTATCCTGCCCTAAAGTGAACCTTTTCTTTTTAAGATCTTTGTATTCAATAAACCTTTCTGCTTCTCCCATTTTATTTTTTAATAGAAATTTTGCTTGTTATTTTTGTTCCAAAACAACACAATCATAAAACCTGCCAAAGCGCCACCAATATGTGCAAAGTGAGCAATATTATCATTTGCAGCACTTGAAAATCCTCCAAAAATATCCAATGCGATAATGCCTAAAACAGCCCACTTGGCTTTAATTGGAACAGGAATTGGAAAAATAAACAATTGTGTATTTGGAAAAGAATAGCCATAGGCTACAAGAACGCCCATTATGGCACCGGAGGCTCCAACCGTTGCATTCAGTCTCATGATTTCTGCATATCTGATAGCGTCTTCGCTTGAAAGAATCGCGTGATCAATTGCCCAGTAATCAAAAATATAATTTCCCATTTGTGCTAGTCCTGCAGCCAATCCGCAAATCAAATAAAAAGTCAGAAATCGTTTTGGCCCCCATAATTTTTCCATCATACCACCAAACATCCATAACCCAAACATATTAAATAGAAGATGCGTGAAGCCACCATGCATAAACATATGTGTAACCAGTTGGTATGGTCTGAAATCTGCAGACCTATAATGATGAAGTGCAAAAAGATCATTGACTGTATTAGCATTTCCTAAACCTCCAAATGCAGACTGGGCGAAAAAAGCAAGGGTATTAATAATAATCAGGTTTAATACAATTGTTGGGGTATTTCTAAAACTACTTCTAAATTCCATTCTCTAAAGATAAGCGTTAATCAATTTATTTCAAGGTCAACAACACAACACACTCGATATGATGGGTGTGTGGGAACATATCAACGGGCTGTACTTTTTCCACTTTATATTTTTCAGCAAGCAACGCTAAATCCCGGGCTTGTGTGGCAGTATTACAACTTACATAAACAATTTTAGGCGCTTCCATTTCCAGAAGCTTGATTACGAGTTTTTCGTGCATTCCAACCCTTGGGGGATCAGTAATCACAACATCCGGTCGTCCATGCTTTTTAAAAAATTCATCATTACAAATTTTAATAACGTCTCCGGCAAAAAACTCAGCGTGATGAATATTGTTTAAGGCGGCATTTTTTTTAGCATCTTCAATAGCATCTTCAATCACTTCCACGCCAATTATTTTTTTTGCTTTATCACTTACAAAGATACCGATGCTGCCCGTTCCACAATACAAATCATACACCACTTCAGTGCCATTGAGTGCTGCAAAATCTTTGGTAATCTGGTAAAGCTTTTCTGCTTGTTTGGTGTTGGTTTGAAAAAATGATTTTGGACTAATGATAAATTGAAGATCTCCCAGCTTTTCAACTACATAGCCTTTCCCATGATATACCATTGGGGTTAAATCATAAATACTATCATTCCATTTAGGGTTGATGGTATATAATAATGTAGAAATGGAAGGCACTTTACTCAAAAGATGATCAAAAAGAGCAATCCTATCCGCTTCTGCATCATGGTTTAAGCAAATATTGACCATCAATTCGCCAGTAGTAGTATAACGAATGATAATATTGCGCAGCCATCCGGTGTGGTTTCGGATATCATAAAATTCAAACGCTTTTTCAGTTGCAAAATCTCTGACGGTGTTTCGAATATCATTGTTCACATCGGCTAGTAAATGACAGGTTGTGATATCAATTATTTTATCAAATATTCTGGGTGCGTGGTATCCAAGTGCATTCTGTTGTACAAGGGCCGCATCGGTATTAATTTCCTCGTTGGTAAGAAATCTTTTATTACTGAAGGTGAATTCCAGTTTATTTCTGTAATGAACAGTTTGCTCAGAACCGATGATAGGCATTATTTCTGGCAGGTCAATTTTGCCGATACGTTTCAGATTTTGTTCAACTTCCTGTTGTTTATATTGAAGCTGTTTTTCATATGGCAACATTTGCCATTTACAACCGCCACAAATTCCAAAGTGTTTACAAAAAGGAGTAAGTCTGTCTGGTGCGGGTTCTATAATTGCAGTGGCGCGACCTTCAGCCCAGTCTTTCTTACTTTTCCCTATCTGAATATTTACAATATCTCCTGGTATAGCTCCGGAAACAAAGATGACTTTACCATCGTGGCGCACCAAAGATTTCCCTTCGGCGGCATAATCAGTAATAGTAATATTTTCTAATACAATGTTTTTATGTTTTTTTCTCACGGCGCAAAAATAATCTATAATAGAGGAAATAAATTTGTTAATGAAATGTAATTTTAATTCTTGAATTTGATTTCATTAATGGTATAACGCATCAATTTAAATACATTTGTTAATTATTTTTTGATTTATGAAAAAAACAGTTCTATTTACCGCATTATTAGCTTTAACATTTGGTGTTTTACAAGCACAACGTACAAAACCAGTAAAAAAACCAATTGCCGAATCTGAGGGATTAAAAACTCCGGAAAATCCTGCGTTTTCGATGGCATCATTTTCGCCATTTAAAAAAGACAGCGCTTTTATGATTACGTTGAATTCACCCGTTTATAATACCGGCATTGCGTATTTATGTTATCATTTGGGAAAGAACCTCAACATTGAAGACTCTGCAGCCGTAAGTAATAATGGTATTGCCATCTTTAAAGGAAACAGAACTTTACCAGGAGGCATTTATGCTGTTGTTTTACCAGGTAAAAGGTATTCTATAGATTTCTTTATTGATAAAAACCAATTCTTTAAAGTAAACATAAAGGATACGATAAATATTATGGAGAATACTATTATTAGCTCAAATGAAAATGACGTATTTGAGCAATACCAAAAGTTCGTTATACTCAAAGGCACTTTGATGCAACAAGAAAGAACATCTTACGGTCTTTCAAGGACGAAAAAAGACTCTACTTTTCACCAGGATCAATATGCGAAATTTAGCAAAGAATTGAATGAGTTCAGAGATAGCATTATCAAAAATTTTCCACAATCGATGATGACTGCATTATTGAATGCAATGAGAGAACCGGAAATTTCCAATAAAAATCCAAAGACACGTCAGGATTCCATAGACAATTACAATGATTACAAAGCGCATTACTGGGATGGTGTAACGTTTATGGATAGCCGTATAATAAGAACACCATTTTTTTTACCAAAACTTGAAAAATATTACAGAGAAATTATTGTGCAATCATCGGATACGATTATTCAGGATTTAGATTATAAATTATTGCTGGCGCGCTCTTGTCCGGAAATGTATAAGTTTTTGTTGAATTGGTTTACCGATGAATATATAAATCCAAAATACATGGGTCAGGATGCGATATTTGTGCATTTGTTTGAAAAATATCATAGTAAAGGATTAACCAGCTGGTTGAATGAAAAGCAAATGGAAACTATTTCCCGCAGAGCATATATGCAGATGAGTAATCTTATTGGGGTAAAAGCGGCAAATTTGGAAATGATAGATTCTTCAGGAAAATCAACACCATTATATGACTTGAATGCTGACTATACATTGATGATTTTTTGGGATCCGTCATGCGGACATTGTAAAGAAGAATTGCCTAAAATTGATTCTATTTACAGAGCATCCTGGAAGAAGAATGGCTTAAAAATCTATGCTGTACTAACAGAAAATGACAAAAAAACAGAATGGGTTAATTACATCAAAGAGCACAATGTTGGAGACTGGACACATGTATATGAGACAAAAGCAATGGGAAAAACTATTGCTGATGGTCAAAGGGCCGGATTCAAACAATTATATGATGTTATACAAACGCCAACCTTATTTTTATTAGATAAAGAAAAACGTATCATAGGAAAGAAGCTAGGCTGGCAACAACTTAATGAATTGCTTGAGACCAAATGGAAAAATAAAAAAGAATAATCCTACATTCAAAATCTTGCGGATGAAAAAACTTCAATTGTTTTTCGTTGTATTATTATGTGCAACTACCGGAATAGGTCAAACGCTTATTACTTTCGGAAAAAATGAAGTAAGTAAAGAGGAATTTTTACGAGCGTATAATAAAAACAAAACAACGGTTACCGATAAAGAAAAGGCAATCAGAGACTATGCAAACCTTTACGTAAATTTTAAATTAAAAGTCAAGGCAGCAGAAGAACTTCGAATAGATACATCTACACAATTAAAAGAGGAGCTGGATAATTTTCGTCGTCAGATTGAAGACAATTACATGAACGATGCTCAAACTTATAAAATGTTGATGGATCAAGCTTTTATAAGAAGTCAATCAGATTTGCATATCATTCACTATTCAGTTTCAATAGATCCAACGGCGACAGACACCTTGAAAAAAGTGGAAGCCATAAAAGAAGTATACAATACACTACAAGCTGGAAATACTAGTTATCAAACAATATCATCAGCTGATATAAAGTTTTCCGATATGGGTTTTGTAACAGTGTTTACCCTTCCTTATCAATATGAAAATCTAGTTTACGGATTAAAAAATGGAGAGGTTTCTAAGCCATATCGTTCAAAATCTGCCTGGCATGTGTTTAAAATTATTGACCAGAGGGTTAGTGCAGGAAAATGGAAGGTTGCCCAAATACTTTTTACTTATCCTCCTGATAGTGATGAAGATGCAAAACAACAAGTGAAACAGCTTGCGGATTCGGTATACAACTTAATAAAATTGGGATCAGAATTTTCTGATTTAGCCCGTTCCTTTAGCGATGACAAACTAACGTATCTGAATAGTGGAGAAATGCCAGAATTTGGAACAGGACAATATGATTTCACTTTTGAGAAAGAAGTTGCCAATTTAAAAAAAGAAGGAGAGGTTTCACCGCCATTTTTCACTTCATTTGGTGTACATATTTTAAAGTTGATTTCACATACTGAAACACCAACATCAAAAACTGATGATGCCTTACAATTTGACCTTAAACAAAAATTATCGCAGGATAACAGAATCGGTATTGCAAAGGAAAAATTTGCAAAAGACATTGCAGCGAAAATTGGTTTCAAATCTGTTGCTGGTGTTAATAAAGAAACATTATTCTACCTTGCCGATTCCGTAATTGCCAATACAGAAGATGATATCATCTCCAAACTTCCAGGAAGTCAAAAAGTAATTTTTTCCTTTACAAAAGGAACTGCCAAGGCAAGCGATTGGTTAAAGTTTGTGAAAGAATACAAATCAAATCCGGAATCTTACAAAGGGGAAACATATGAACAGTTGTGGGACAAGTATAAATCCATTGCATCTCTTGAACAATATCGCAATCATCTTGAAGATTACAATAATGAATTTGCTTTACAAATGCGCGAATTTAAAGAAGGCAATATGTTATTTGAGATAATGGAAAAGCAAGTTTGGTCAAAAGCGTCTGAAGACAGCGTTGGCATGTTGAAGTATTACAATGAAAACAAAGGACAATATAAATGGTCTGCAAGTGCGGATGTCTTAATTATGAATTGTGCAACAGTTTCATTTGCCAGTTTAGTAATGGATAGTATAAAACTTGGTTTTTACTGGAAAAAATTAGTAGAGAATGAGCCAGAATTATTGCAAGGAGACAGTACGCGATTAGAATTGACTCAAATTGCCGGTCCAACAACACCTGTAGTTGGCACATTTTCTAATGTAACTAAAAATGCAGATGGGACAGCAACAGTTGTAAAATATTACAAACTTCATCCAGAAGGAGACCAACGTACTTTTGAAGAATCGAGAGGGATGGTAATAAATGATTATCAAAATGTAATCGAGAAAAAATGGCTCGAAGAGTTAAAAAAGAAATTCCCCGTTAAAATTAATGAGGCTTTGTTGCAGGCTATTATCAAGCAATAAGTATTGTTGAGTTATCCTATCCGACTTCATTAAATGGCATTTCCGGAGGCTTGTAGGATCTCTTTTCAATAGAGTTTTTAATAAACAAGTGAAATAAATCGCTTCATCAACGTTTTTTTCTCCAAAAAGCTTGTATAAAAAACTTAGCAAAAAATACTAAATAAATTAGTTTGGTAAAAATAATCCCCTTACATTTGTATCCGCTTATACATTAATAAGACAAATTAGATACATCACTTAAAAAAGAAAAAAATGAGTAACGCAGAAAAACTGAAAGCGCTTAAGCTTACAATGGACAAAATTGACAAGGACTTTGGAAAAGGTTCTGTAATGATGATGAATGAAAGACCGCCAAGTGAGCAAGGGGTTATTTCAACCGGATCAATTGGTTTGGATGTAGCATTAGGAATTGGTGGATTACCCAAAGGCAGAGTTATAGAAATTTACGGTCCGGAATCTTCAGGTAAAACTACATTGGCTACACATATAATAGCAGAAGCACAAAAGAAGGGTGGTATTTGTGCATTTATTGATGCAGAGCATGCATTTGATAGCAATTATGCTCAAAAGTTAGGTGTTGATATAGACAGTTTATTGATATCACAACCAGATTATGGAGAACAGGCTTTAGAAATTGCGGATCGATTAATTCTTTCAGGAGCGCTTGATGTGGTGGTTATAGATTCAGTAGCAGCCTTGGTTCCAAAGAGTGAACTTGAAGGGGAAATGGGAGATAGTAAGATGGGATTACATGCAAGATTAATGAGCCAGGCATTAAGAAAATTAACTGCAACAATTTCAAAAACAAATAGCTGCTGTATTTTTATTAACCAGTTGAGAGAAAAGATTGGCGTGATGTTTGGTAATCCAGAAACAACCACTGGCGGTAACGCATTGAAGTTTTATGCATCAGTACGTTTGGATATTAGAAGAATGGCACAAATAAAAGACGGAGATGAGGTTGTTGGTAATCACATTAAGGTCAAAGTGGTTAAAAACAAAGTTGCTCCACCTTTCCGTCAAGCGGAGTTTGATATTATTTATGGGGAAGGGATTTCTAAAGTGGGTGAAATCATTGATATGGGCGTTGAGCTTGGTATTGTACAAAAAAGTGGCAGCTGGTTTAGTTATAATAGCGAAAAGATGGGACAAGGCAGAGAAGCAGTAAAACAATTACTAGCCGACAATCCAGAAATGGCAAACGAAATCGAAGCTAAAATAAGAGAGAAAATTAAAGAAATGCAAGCATAATTCAACACAGTAAAATTAGTAGATTTTCCTAAATCATTCTTATAAGAGACAAATTAAGGAGCATCTAAATAGAAGAATAATTATAGGTTCGTTTTTTTTGGGTTAGTAATCTATATAATCAAACCGTCTTTTTCTAAGGACGGTTTTTTAATTTATGCCCGTTGAAAGATAACAATGATGTTTTCAAAATTGTTAGTCTACCGTTTAAACGGTAGGGTATAAATTTTTAAATATTCAAAGAATGATGGTTACGATATGAAAAGTTGTCAGATTGATTACTGTATTCGTAATATTGCAATATCGCATTTATCATTTAGGGCACCGTTTAAACGGTGCGCTATTATTACAATTTAATCGTCAATAAACTTATTGAATATATCCCCTTTTCATCCACTCCGAAATAAAGCAATCCCTCAACAAGAAATTTTTTTTCAATTCTGTGAAGGTCATTTCTGTAATTAATATTTTAAAAAGAGATTTTAAAAAAGTATTTAAGCTGATTTATACTTTGTATGATTTAATTTGCAGCAATAAATAAAACAGTTGAAAAATAACATAAAAGCTCATATTGCCGTATTATTCACAACGATTTTTTTCTCTATCAATTTTACTGCTGTAAAATTTCTAATTGACAGAAATCTTATCTTACCTTTTGGTTTAAATTTTATAAGAATTTCAGTAAGCACCATTTTATTATGGTGTTTTTTTGTTTTTAAAAAGGAGAAAGAAAAAGTTGAAAGGAAAGACATGGGTAGAATAATTTTATGCTCAATTACAGGAATTGTTCTGAATCAATTTTTATTTATCGAAGGGTTATCTCTTTCAACACCAATTCATGGCGCTTTGTTAATGCTAACAACACCAATTCTAATTACTTTTTTTGCTGCAGCTTTTTTAGGAGAAAAAATAAATCGCAATAAAATCATTGGCTTAATGCTTGGAATTACTGGCGCTACTTTTCTTATTCTTTTAAGATCTTCAAATCAAAGCGGTTCTAATGTTTTCTTGGGTGATATTTTTATTTTTCTCAATGCTGTTTCTTACACGATATATTTTATTATTGTAAAACCATTGATAAAAAAGTATAACGCTATTACTATTATACGCTTGATGTTTACCTTTGGTTTTATAATCTCCATTCCATTTTGTTGGAACCAGTTTACACATATCCCGTGGGATAATTATTCATTAACATCATTTACTGTATTGGGCTTGATTGTAATTGGTGGCACAACACTTGCTTATATGTTTAATATTTATGGAATTAATAAATTAGGAGCGAGTACAACTGGAAATTATATTTATTTACAACCAGTATTTGCAACTATTATAGCAATCTGTTTTTATGCGGATCATTTAGATTTGCAAAAATGCTTCTCTGCAGTTTTAATTTTTCTAGGATTATTTCTTGCTAATAAAAAGACCGATAATGTTTGAGTATATAGTTGTCTCTACAGAGGAAGAATACAAAGCCGCCATCTCATTATTTAAAGAGTATGCTGAATGGCTTAATATTGACTTATCTTTTCAAAACTTTGAAGCTGAACTTGAAACTATTAAAAACATGTATAGCTCACCGTTAGGCTCTATAATTTTATGCAAAAATAAAAAAAACTTTATTGCTTGTATTGCTATTAGGCCAAAAGGAGATTTAATTGCAGAATTCAAAAGAATGTATGTTAAACCCAATTATCAAAGAAATAAAATTGGTGAAACGCTTTTAGCCCTGTCTTTGGCTTTCGCAAAAAATGCCGGGTATAAAAAAGTTCGTCTCGACACTTTGAACACTATGACGCCGGCAATGAATCTCTACGAAAAAAACGGATTTTATAAAATTGAGGCCTATTATTTTAACCCTGAACCAACTGCTGTTTATTTTGAAAAAACACTTTAATTTTTCCCGGCAGAATCAAAAAAGAGAAATAATTTTTCTGCTGTTTTAAATTCTTCCCAATTATCAATCTCAACCGAAACACAAAAAATACCACAGGTTGGCATATTGTCTATTCTTACATTAACTATCAAGCCGTTTACAAAATCGGTTATCCCAGGATTGTGACACACTACCATTAAACTATCAATATCTTTTTCCACCGAAGTAATGAGTTCTTCTATTTTTTCTGCTGATGCCAGGTATAAACCATCTAAGTGTTTTATTTTTTCTGCGGAACAGTTTAGTGCTTTTCTAAAATATTCAGCAGTTTGTTTTGTCCTTAATGCTGAACTACTTAGTATTAAATCGATGGATGGAATCTTAGATAAAAGTTTATCTGATGCTGCCAATGCTTCGCTTTTCCCTCTATCGCTTAAACTTCTTTCAAAGTCTGTTTCATTTATTTTGGCATCATTACTTCTAGCATGCCTGATTATGATAAGCGTCTTCATTTTGAGTAATTAGGCGTAAAATAAAAAAATCCCAACAAACGCTGGGATTCTCTCCTTTTAAAATATAATATTATAACCCGCTGATGGCGATCCCTATTTGAAATAATTTCATATCCTCAGCAACTTTATCTTTAAAAATAGAGGTTAAGTTATAAGCCCCAAACAAACTTACATAACCATACCCAATTCTTGCAGTTCCAACTAATCTATTACTGTTAAAATAGCTTTTAGAGCTCAATTTCTCTGTATAACCACTTTTCCCTTTTGTGTGTGCATTCAATAAAACGCCTACTTTTAACCCCAACGCAATTTTTAATGACTTGTTTATTTTTTCAGGATTAGAAAAATAGCGTAATTCGACAGGAAGCTCCAGATAGGTTGTGCTTACCTTGTATTTACTGTATTTTGGATTGGCGTCAAGATTATTAAAACCTAAAATAGGAGTAGATCCCGTTATGTCAACAGACATTTTATTTAAAAATAAGTGACTGGTCCCAATCCCCAAACCAAAGGCAACACTAAAATGCGGATTACTTTTAAAAGATTTATCTAGCATAATATAAACATTTGCCCCTCTTGATATCCCTTTTTGATGACTATCTAAACTATCAGGAGCCCCCATCCATCGATCCGAACTCAATTGAAGCATAAGATGGTCGCTTGGCCGAGCGGTTAAATCAAACTTGTTTTTACTTGTTTTTGTCTGAGCGAATGAGCTAAAAGAAATAGCTGCAGCAAATAATAGTACAATGTATTTTTTCATAAAAATTTCTTGACTTGCAAAAATAGCACTTTTGAATCGTAAATATTTGGATAAATAGAGACGACAATTGTAAATCTTGTCTCTTTTTCTCTTTGCCTCATCCAAAAGATCAGCTCAATATATCGTCTTTATTTCTTTTTCGGCTCACTACGATTCCAACTGCAAAATCCGTCTTTAAGACAAAAAGACTGTTGGGCATCTAAATTTTTTTCATTCTCTATAAGACGCTTATCTATTGCTTCTGATAAATTTCTCCTTAATAATTTCTGCCATTGGTTTTTGGGATACTTTACTTTCCAGCCAGGAAATAACATCGAGGTATGCGAAGGTTCTTGTTTCAAATCTTGTCTTTTCGAATTGCTTTAGTATTTCCAATAAATCCTGAAACAATATCTTCAATTCACTTCTGTTTACATGAAACGAATTTCTTAAAAATTTAAACATCGCTTCTTCGATTACGGTTAACCGTTTCATCTTTGCCATAAAGCGATAAACGGATTTGGTAAGATATTCTATAAGACTATAATTGCCCAGTTCGTAATGTGCAATCAGATGAAGCAGTCGTGCATAACACTGCAGGTCTGTTCTGAGATCAATTTGATCATTAATAATTTTGTGAAGATAATCTACGCATTTATTATAATCGCCTGCACCAAAATAAACCATGGCAATTTTATAATTAATAACAAGAATACGATGCTTATCTATAAATAGCGCATACTCGTTAAGTTTATCTTCAATTTCGGGAAGCAATTTCATGGCTTCTGTAAATCTACCGGAAAGAATATGCTGGTTTAGTTTCGCGCTGTTGAGGTAAACAAAAGTGTGAATCCTTGTATTATCTAATTGTTTAGCAACAGAAGATTTAGAAAAAGCTTCAAACACTTTTATAGTTGCTTCAAATTTTTTATGATTTCTTAAATCAAAATGCGCGTTCATTAAATTGTGCATGCCTTTGATGTAATGAATTGTTTCATTCGCAATCATGTTGTCCTCTTCATGAAAAAGATCTACCCATTTCTGCGTGTATTTGTAATACATTAAAAAATCTTGTCTGATATACGCTAGCCAGCAAAAACTTTGATAAATATATAGACGTTCATAAAACCCTTTCAGCGAATTATAATTGTCCGGCAGTTTTTCGAAGAAGAATTGTTTTACTATCGTCTCATCGTTAGCGTTACGAGCGTGTCCGTTTTTAATATACCAGCTGTATAATTGTAAAGCAAGATTAGAGAGTTTTGTAATTGTTGCTCTTTTTTGGTTTACGGCTTCTGCTTCGGCACTTAGTATTTCTGCTCTGTCTTGCAAGCTTCTGGTAATGTGCAGAGCTTCTATTTTCTTTTCAAAAGATATCGCCTGAATTACAAAAGTGTGGTGGTGGTTGGCAACAGCTATTTCCTTAATTTTTTCGAGAATCTTCAAGCTTTGGTGGTAAAGGCCTTTATTGTATAGTATTCTGGCATAGTCTAATTGTTCATTCAGTTGAAGATCGATGCTTTCACTGGTTTTGATTACCCTTAAGCTTGCCAGTAATTGTTTGTATAAATGTGTTTTTACATTAGAAAGCTGCGGTTTTTCAATAGAGCTGAGTTTTTTTAATAAAACCACTTCATCATATTCCTTCAATTTGTCTATAGCATCAAACAATTCGATGATTTTGAGGTCTTTATTCCCTGAATTTCTTTGTATGTAGAGCTTAAAATTGCGCTTTTCCGACTTTTCGAGGGCATGAATCAGTTGAAATAATATGTCGGTTTGGCGGGTGGGCATAATAAAACAAAGATACTCAAAATCAATGTAGAATGGGCTTTAGGAGGAAAAAGTCCTCTTTCGGCATCATTAAAGGTTATAGAAGTTGAGTTGTATGGGGTAAAAAAAAGTGCCACATTTGTGTAACAAACAGGCACTCTGGTATAAGTCAAGCAAAAGTTAAGTCGCGAACGCAGGTGCTAAGATATAGGATTAATAATAATTAGATAATATTAGGTAACAAAAAGTTACTCACATTTTTCAAGCAAGCAATCGTTAAGTCGCCTCGTTTCTACGAGGCGGCATTTTTTT
>CALQJK010000012.1:0-16067 GCA_943330875.1 Chitinophaga pinensis | reverse complement strand
TCTAATTTGATTGAGTCGGCTTTTTACTTCAGGTGCAATTTTCCATAAATCAACATCAAATTCCATTACATAATCCTTGTATCTTAATTCCTTAATTAAGGAAATCGTAGCCGCTGTACCCGTGCCAAAAACCTCACGCAAAAGACCTGATTTATGCGCTTCGATAATCTCATCGATACTCAATGATTTTTCTTTGACCGTCAATCCAATATCCTTTAAAGTCTCCATAACACTATGTCTGGTAACTCCAGCTAAAATGGTTCCTGCTCCCAAATCAGGCGTAACGGCTTCATCTCCTATTATAAAGAATACATTCATTGTCCCACATTCCTGAACATATTTGTGTTCGAAAGCATCCGTCCATAAAACCTGATCGTAGCCCTTCTTTTTTGCTTCAGCTGTTGCATACATGGCAGCTCCATAATTCCCTGCAGCTTTAGCATATCCTACACCTCCAGGCACTGCACGTACATATTGCTCCTCCACATAAATTCTCATCGGATTGTTATAATACGGGCCAGTCGGACTCAAAATAATCATGAATTTATATTTTTCACTGGGCCTCACTCCTATCATTTCATCAGTACTAAACATAAATGGTCTTATGTACAAAGAATGATCTTCCTGATTAGGTATCCAATTTTTATCCAATTGAATCAATAAACGTAACCCTTCTATAAAAATATGTTCAGGGACCTGGGGCATCTGCATCCTTTCGGCTGAAATATTAAAACGTTTGAAATTATCATGTGGTCTAAAAATATTCGCTTCGCCCATTGGATTTTTATAGGCCTTAATTCCCTCAAAAATAGATTGCCCATAATGCAAAGCCGCAAGGGAAGGCGCTATCAGTAGAGGTTGGTAAGGTTTTATTTCTGGTGTTTTCCATTCGCCGTCTTCATAATCAACCTCCAGCATGTGATCAGTAAAATATTTTCCAAAAGGAATATTTTCAAGATTAATGTCGTTGAGTTTACTACGCTCGACTTTCGTAATATTAAAATCGGCAGCTGCAATCATAATCGTTAATTTTACTGCAAAGAAACAAAAAAAAACACCCGTAAAGTCTGATTTTATGAGTTTAGAGAATTTTCAAATGCCCATTGATTTAATGAGTGAATTGTACAAGGATTCCTTGATAGTATTAGATGAGAAGCAAATAAGTAGTGAATCCTTAAAATCAACTGGTTTCATTTCCTTAGGAAACAATAAACGAAATATTTTATTATTGGTTGACGAAACAGAAGCCGTTCACCTAAAAGAAGAAAATTTAGATTTTTTGACAGGCATTTTAACCGCTTGTAAATTAACTATTGCTGATATCGCTTTACTTAATATTGCTAACAAAAAAAAGGTTGAATTCGAACAACTGATACAATTTTACCAACCTGAAACAATCATCTTCTTTGGAATAAATGCAGAGAAATTAAATTCTCCTGTTTTACAAAACAACCCATACGAAATACAAAAAACAAATCAAATCAACTGCTTAATTGCATCAAGCCTGGAGCAAATCGCAGCCAATGTAGAGGAAAAGAAAAAACTATGGGCTTGTTTGAAAACTATTTTTTCCATCTAATCAAATTTCTGCTTCATGTTAATATTTGCGACTAACAACCAAAATAAAGTTGATGAAATAAAATCAATATTGAGAGGGATCATTGATGTATGCAGTTTGAAAGAAGCCCATATTGATATTGATATTCCGGAACCTCATGACACTTTAGAAAAGAATGCAACCGAGAAATCTCAGACAATTTTCAAGATAACAGGAAAGGATTGTTTCAGCGAAGACACAGGACTGGAAGTCATTGCATTAAACGGAGAGCCCGGTGTAAAAAGCGCCAGATATGCAAGTGGGGAAGCTCATTATAAAAACAACACTGAAAAATTGCTTCACCAATTAGATGGCATACAAAACAGACAGGCACAATTCAAAACAATCATCTCATTGATACTTCAAGGAAAGGAATACCAGTTTCAAGGATTGTGCAAAGGCGCGATTACAACTCAAGAATCTGGAAAAAATGGGTTTGGCTATGATGCCGTTTTTATACCTGAAGGAAGTAACAATACTTTTGCCGAAATGACGATGGAAGAAAAAAATAAATTTAGTCACAGAAAAAAAGCAGTTGCAACATTAATTTCATTTTTAAAAGACAAGAAATGGGAAGAATCAAATTAAACATCCCCGAAAAAATAGTCGGGATATTTGACATTCATGTACGCATTACCGATATCAATTATGGAAATCATGTTGGGAATGATGCGATGGTGGGAATGGTGCATGAAGCAAGAGTGCTGTGGCTTCATCAACTCGGCTATTCCGAATTAAATATAGAGGGATCATCCATTATTATGAGTGACCTCGCCGTGAATTATATCAATGAATCCTTCCACGGAGATTTGCTACATATCGAATTGGCTGTAGGCGAAATATCAACTGCAGGTTTTGAATTATATTACCACCTCACTACTTCGAGAAATGATAGCATAGTGAGTATTGCGAAGGCGAAAACAGGGTTAGTTTTTTACAATTATCCTTTAAAGAAAATTGAAGCTGTTCCTCCTAAATTCTTAGAAAAAATAACGACTCCGCTCTAAATTATTTATTCCATAATTTCCAATTCTCCTCTGCCTGAATCAATAGCATCTCATAGCCGTTTTTTACAGTTGCGCCAGATCGGATCCCCATTTGCATAAACAAGGTTTCGCTTGGCTTGTAAATCAAATCATACAAGAGATACTTTTCATTAAGAAGTGAATAAGGAATATCGGGCATTTTCTCGAAATGTGGATCCATCCCTAAAGGGGTGCAATTTATTATTACATAATAGTCATTCCATAATAACTCCTCCAGAAGCTCATACCCAATCATATTGCTATCAGACGATTTTTTTCTGGATACGATAAGGAATTCCATACCGATTTTTTCGAGCACAAATTGAACAGCTTTGGAAGCACCGCCACTACCAAGAATAATTGCTTTTTTATGATGTGGCTTTAGTAGTGGAACAAATGACTTTTCAAACCCGATAATATCAGTGTTATATCCTTTCATTCCTCCATCGGAGAAGATGACACAATTGACTGCTTGTATATTACTCGCCACGTCATCAATAGCAGACAAATAAGGAATCACAGCCTCTTTGTAGGGGATTGTCACGGCCAGTCCTACCAAATCAGGCTCCGATTCTATTAGAAAGGGTAAATGGGAAATTTTATCAATTGGAAATAATTCAAACTTGCAATCCAGCAAAGATTCCGATTTGAATTTTTCATTAAAATAATGTTGAGACATGGAATGACCAAGCGGATATCCAATTAAACCATATACCCTCATACCATTGTTATTTTTGAAGATACAATTCAAAGGTGTCGCCTCTCAACCCAATCCTCATGGCTTCTAACGCGATAACTTCCGATGGCGCGATATTTCCAAGGTTTACATTACAGCCAATCAATTCAAGGAAATAAAGCTGCTGGGCCTTTTGAGGTGCTTCCCATAATATTTTTTCAGCTGGTATTTGTGTCAAAATTTCTTGAACCAACCCTTCCCTCACTTCCCCTGTACCTCTATAAATACCGACGTTTCCGGCTTCTCTTGCTTCTGCAATTACATAAGCAGATCCTGATTCCAATTCAGCTCGCATCAATTCAATCCATTTGTAAGGAGGAATAATATGAGCGGCATCTTTGCTTCCTACTTCACTTAATACTACACCATGCTTAGATAATTTTTCTATATAGCCGCACTTTTCTGCATGTGGAATAGTTATAGATCCATCACTTACTTCCATGTAGCTCACTCCGAATTCTTTGCATACATTGATGTAATCTTCAAACTGATTTCTAATTAAAAAAGCCTCAAATAAAGTTCCGCCAAAATAAACTGGCATATTGAATGAGCGATATACTTCAAGTTTTTCTTTTAGATTAGGCGTAACAAACGCAGTACCAAAGCCAAGTTTAACAACGTCAATGTGTGGATGACCTACATTCATTAAATTTCTTGCCTCTTCTGTACTAAGCCCCTTGTCCATTACCATTGTAATACCATTATTTCGAGGCTGAATTGTTCTTTCCGGAATTTGTGTAAGATTGAAGTTCATTGATTTTATTTGCCGCAAAGATATTTAATCAGGGGCAATAATAGATGTGAAATAAAATGTTGCGCTATTTTTTTCTGGAGTTGTTTTTTTTATACCTCGCAATCAGATCCACAACCTGTTGGTGCTGAAGTATAGAAGGATTGATTTCTATAAACTGTTTAATCAATTTAGGACTTGCAGTTAAGGCATGCTCCAGATAGATCAAAGCCTGCTTGGATTGACCTAATGCAAAAAGAAAAGCAGTCTTATAATAGACGAAAATCGGTTTGGAATCAGTTTGTTCGAACGCATGTGCAGCATATTCAAAGCCTTCTTGGTAGAGTTCGGATTGGTACATGCAATTCAATAACTCGATCCAGCCATTTACATTTCGGGGTCTTACTCTAACCACATTACCCAGATGTGTAATCGCTTCATCAAAATGGCCTAATTGTAAATGACATCTTCCGATAGCAAGATTATATTCGGGTTGTAGCACATGAAATTTTAGTGCTGTTTGTAATGATTTGATTGCATTTTGCCATTTGGTTTCTCCCATATATGCGCAGGCGATTTTGTAGTGCAATTGGCTGTCTTCAGGAGTTAAGTGGCTTGCTTTTTTATAATTAAAACGTGCTTGTGAAAATTTATTCATTTTATAATAGCAATGTCCGATAGCTTCATAGATAACCGCCTCTGGCATCGCAAGTTCTAGCACTCTTTCCAATACTTCTATGGCTTCTTTATATTTCCTTATTTTCATAAAGGCATCCCCCATATTCCGATAAGCATAATCGAATTTCTCATTGATGGCCACAACATACTGGTAGGCATCAATTCCTTTTTCATAAAGCTTCAACCCTTGATATGCCGCACCAAGATTAAACCATGCCAGTTCGTTGTAAGGATTGTTATCAAGAATTTGCTGGTGAAGTATTATGCCTTCTTCATTGCGTCCTGTATAATCAGTCCAAAAACAAATTTTGTATAAGGCCTCTTCATTGTCCGGCTGCTGATCCAGAATCAATTTAAGACAATCAAATACTTTGTCAAAGCATTCATAATCATCATAAACATCCGCCAATTCAAATAGTAAATTTACTTTCTCTTCCGAATCAAATAATTCCAATGCTGTTTCAAGTAATTCAACAGCTTCATCTTGTCTGTCAAGCGCCAGCAAGGCATCTGTTTTGATGATGTATAAGATGGGGTCATTCCGATCTAGCAATACAGCTTTTTCTAAAATGAATAAGGCTTCTTCGAATCTTTTTAGCGAAACTAAAATATCTGCTTTTAAAATTAAGATTGTTGCAGAAAAAGAAAATTGAACTACAGCCATTTCAGCAGCTTCTAATGCTTCGGTATATTTTTCATTCTCATTGAAGTGTTCAATAATCCGCTCAAAGCCCTCTTCCTCAATAAAAAAAGCATCTCTGCCCCCTTTCAAATTGTCGTAATTTTCAAGGAGTTCTTTAAATGCTTCTTTATCTTCATTGTAGGGATTCCTGCTCATGCGTTGAAAATATATTGTAATCTAATCAAAGTCTGTAATAATACCAACTGTATGTAAATTTATAAAAAAACGAAATAAATGATGAAATTCATTGGAATTTCTGAATTAATGCGATATATTTGTTTTTGTAAGTGATATTACAAAATGAAACAAACAATAAAAACGATACTACTGTTAACACTTCTTTCAAGTAATATGATGAACTCATTTGCAGACAGAGGCGTAAGAAAGAAAGCGAAAAACAAAGTATTACTTAATATTTCTACTAATAAATCATTCAAGAGCGACCTAGCTTATAATTTAAAATCTGGACTGAATTTTAAAAACACCCTCTATTTAGGAAATAATCTTGAAAAGAACATATTGATGGCCCATTCAATAAGTACTTATCAAAAAGGAAACACTTTGTATATCATACAAAACAAACGAAAAATAATCATTCCTGAAGTTAAACAAGGATACACAGGATTCAAATTAATTATAAAAGCAAATAAATAACCACTTTAAACGAGTGGTTTTTTTATTACCGCTATTCCCCTTTATTTAATTTTAGTGCTTCCTCATAAGTCAACGTTCTATAGCCAGCTTTAGGTAATTCGAAAACAGCCGAAGAAACAATATCATAGTCTATGTGTTGTAAAGTGTATTCGAAACTTGCATTAGGGGTACTGCGTTCAAATTTTACGACCAACCCAGCTATTGTTGGGAAACAATTATTGCAATTAGTATTATTCATAATGAAATCAGCAGCAAAATAGACTACCAGGTTCTCTCCATTAGGTAAAGTTGCGGTTGCTTTCTTACACGAAAATCCGCTGATTTTTTTTTCTTCCCCATCCACATTAAATTTCAAATGGGAAAATAGTTTAGTTTTATCCGTCCAGTTTTCTCCATTCAGTTTAATCATTAATTTTTGATTGCTGTATTCTTTCAATATCACCCCTTGCTGTTGTTTGTTGTCAAAAATTGTTGACTCTGTACCTAATGCGCTTCTAAAATCCGTTCTGCTAAGTCCGCCTTTGATATACAAATTATATTGGAATGGTTTTGACAAATCAGTATTGGTTGCTGATTTTACAGAAACAAGATAGTTGAGTGTCGCATCATTTATATATTGTTGTGCAGAAACATTTACAGCATTCATGCAAACAATTACATTGAATAGCCAGATAGATTTTCTCATTGTTTAATAATTAACGCATATAAAGATAACGCAAAGATTAACTACAAAAGAAGCTTTAACACATAAAAAAAGCCGCATCATTAAAATGCAGCTTAATTCAAAAAGTTAATACTTCTATTTTCCTTTATTCTTCATTTCTTGGATTTTCTTTTGACTTTGTTGCATAGTTTCAATTCGTTCCTGTATTTTAGATTTCTTTACTGGCTTCTTTCTGTTTTCAGTCATTTCAGCCATAATTTTATCATGATCGATAATATACTTTTGGATAACGATTTGCAAGATTAAAGTGATGGTATTAGATATGGTATAATACCATGTTAATGCGGAAGGAAGTTTATTGAAAACTCCTAATAATAATATAGGAAAAATGTAAGGCATATACTTCATCAAAGGATTGCTATTATCCTGCATATTGTTCATACTATATAATGATATCACTAAACTCGTAATCACCGCAGTTAAAGTAAACAAGCTCACATGATCTCCGTAAAAAGGAATTTCAAATGGAATTTTTGCTATAGAATCATAGGCAGCTAGATCTTTAGCCCACAAAAAGCTCTTTCCTCTTAAATCAATATTAGATTGGAAGAAATAGTAGAGAGACATAAAGATAGGAATCTGCAACAAAGCAGGGAGGCAACCGCCTAAGGGGCTTACGCCTGCGCTTTTCCATAACTTCATTTGTTCCATTCCGAAAGTTTGTTGATCATCCTTGTACTTTGCTCTTAGTGCGTCTACTTCAGGCTTTAACACCTTCATCTTTGCTCCACTTAAATAGCTCTTATAAAGTATCGGAGAAGTAATGAGCCTGATCAATAATGTTAGCAACAAAATCACAATACCCATACTGGCAATATTCCTTTGAATAAAATCGAATACAGGCAAAAGGAAATATCTGTTTATATACTTAACGAAGGAGAATATCCCACTTCCATAAGGAACAATATTTTCCAACCCATTATTGTATTGTTTTAAAATATTGTAATCACTTGGCCCGAAATAAAGTTCCAGCGGAATATTAGCTTTGTATCCAGCAGGAAGATTGTATTGAGCCATGGTAGTAACCCTCGCTAAGTAATGGCTGCTGGTATCTACAGGAATCATCCATGAAGTAGATACAGAAGCAAATTTATTCTTTGCAATTAATGCAGATGCGAAAAACTGTTGTTTTACCCCAATCCAGTTAATACTTTTGGTAAAGTTTTTATTGTCTTGTTTTCCTAAATATTCAAAATCGAAATCATTGTCTTCCAGAAAACAAAGATGACTTTGCGTCAATTCATAAGCATGGTCTTTTTCAATTGGAGAGGCTTCAGTTTGCCAAGTAAAATGCACAGCATTTTGTGTAAAGACATCATTTGCTCCATCCACCAAAATATTAAAATCGAGCATATAATTATTGGGCCTGATTATATATTGGTGGATTATTTTTCTACCCATAGTATCGCCAGTCTCGAAACTGATTGTTTTACTATTATCAGCATTTGTAACTACGGGTAAAGTCTTAAACGCAATATTCTCAATATCATTACTACGATTTTCGGCTGAATTAATGCGGTACGATATTTTATTAAAATCTGCTTCGTTGAGTATGACAGGAGTATTATTGGATTTTTTATACTTTTTCAATTCAACTGATTTCGGCTGCGCCCCTTTATTCGTGAACGTCACTTTTATCACTTCGTTTTCTATAACAGAAAGGATTTCCTGGTTGTTTGTTGTTTGAAATCCACCAGAAGTATTTACTCTTCTCAAAGAATCAACCTTTGTGCTGTCACTTTTATCGAGATTTGCTACAACTTTAGATTTTTGCATTTTGGCGATAGAATCGGTAATTCTATTTTGTTCGCCTTCGTAAGCGAGTCTATTTTTACTATTGATAGCAAACATTGCAATCAGCAAAGCTCCAATCAAAACAAACCCAATCAAAGTATTTCTATCCATTCCCATTATAATAAATTTTAGAGACGCAAAGGTAAATAAACGCATTCAGAGTTGAGATGCTAAGTTTAGCAACTTCCGTAAAATAATAAAGGCCCTTTAAAAAGGGCCTTTATATAAGAATTGTTCAATTTTTTATTTTTTTGCAGCAGCAGCGGCTTTAGGAGCAGCGGCGCCAGCTTTAGGAGCAGAAGCTTCTTCCTGTTTCAATTGACGCGTCATGGTTACAGAAGCGATAGGAATTCTTGGCGAATTCATTACTTCCATATTTTCTGCGATAATATTTTCAACTCTAACGTTCTCGTTAAGTTGCAATTCAGATAGATCGACTTCAATAAATTCCTTAAGAAATTTAGGGAGCGTCTTTACCTTGATAGATTTCATTTTAGTAACCAATTTACCCCCTGCTTTAACCCCTGCTGGAGTTCCAACATATTTCAAAGGTAAAGTTGCGATAACTTTTTTATCTTCTACCAACTCTAAGAAATCTACGTGAATTAATGCATCAGTAACCTTATCAAATTGTAAGTCTTTCAAAATACATTTGTAGGAGTTCCCCTCAACAGTAACTAGTGCAAACATAAATTCAGGTGTGTAAACGATAGATTTAAAAGCAGTTGCAAGTGCAGAAAAATTAACTTCTGTTTTACCGCCATAAATTACACCTGGCACGAGTTTCTGAGAGCGAAGTTGGCGGGTGGCTTTTTTTCCGCTTTCGGTCCTCAGCTGACCTTCGATTGTAATTGTTTTCATTATTATTCAATTTTTGTGAGGCGCGAAGGTATGCTATTTTAATAATAACTACGAGTAAAATGAACAAAAAAAGGCAAAACAGCAGGGACATGGCTTTTATGGAGCACGTTGAATCGAGTATCTATGGCTTTAAGTCAGGAATATTATTTCTTTTCTCTTGGTGCTCTGGATCTCAGGAATAAGCTGTTGATACTCTTGTTTTCATAGGCATTCCTTAATGCCACGGCGAATAACTCATCCACAGAAAGTACTTTTATCTTATCAACATGCTTTCTTAGTGGGATGGTATCACAAACTACAAGTTCTTCAAGGGCGCTATTTTCAATATTTTCATAAGCAGCCCCACTTAAAACAGGGTGCGTACACAAAGCTCTAATACTTCTTGCTCCTTTTTCGAGCATCAACCCGGCACTTTTAGCTAATGTTCCACCAGTATCACAAATGTCATCAATGAGTATAATATCTCTGTCTTTTACATCTCCAATTACGACCATACTGGCAATTTCATTGGCTCTTTTTCTGTGCTTATCACAAATGACCATATCACATTCAAAGAATGAAGCGATTTCTCTGATTCTGTTTGCGGAACCGACATCTGGAGCAGCAAAAGTAAGATTCGCCAAATTCAGGCTTTCAATATAAGGAATGAAAATAGCCGAAGAATCCAGATGATCTACAGGAATATCAAAATAGCCTTGAATTTGAGGAGCGTGAAGATCCATTGTTACGACGCGATCTGCGCCAGCCGCTACAAGCATATTTGCAACCAGCTTTGACCCTATTGCTACTCTTGGTTTGTCTTTTCTGTCTTGTCGGGCATAACCATAATATGGAATTACAGCGATGACTTTGTAAGCAGAAGCTCTTTTTGCAGCATCAATCATAAGCAACAACTCCATCATGTTTTCTGTAGGAGCAAAAGTACTTTGAACCAGAAATACAAATCTTCCACGAATACTTTCTTCAAATTCAACACCAATTTCACCATCGCTGAACTGCTGCACCTTAACGGATCCTAGAGGTTCGCCGAATTTCTTGGCAATTTTTTCTGCTAAATACATTGAGCCTCTGCCTGAAAAAATTTTCGCGTTGGATTTCATATGTTAATATAGTTTTTAAAATTTGGGCACATGTTATAGCCTTTATTATGAATCTCGATTTGTATGAGCTGACTGCTATGGCTATTTCATATGTTAATATAGTTTTTAAAATTTGGTCGCCTATTATACCCTTTATTATTCATCCCGCTTGAGAATTGAATTCTCTTGTGGGCAGTTTATGAGGTATTTCTTTTGCCGTAAAATTAATTAAGCAAAAATACATTTAGTTTAGCTCAATTAATCTTTACCGATATGAAAAATTTTAACCCCCCATCAAAATCAATCAAAAATTGGGCTCCAGATGACCAACCCAGAGAAAAAATGCTTCATCAGGGCGCTGCAATTTTAAGTAACGCAGAACTTATTGCGATATTAATCAGAACAGGTAATAAAAGCCAGTCTGCATTAGATTTGGCTAAAGAAATCTTAAGCAATTGTCAAAACAATTTGAATGATTTAGGAAAATGCTCCTTCAAAGATTTTCAAAAAACCAAAGGCATTGGCATTACAAAATCAGTAACCATATCGGCTGCACTGGAGCTTGGGCGTAGAAGAACAAGTATGAGTTTACTTCACAAAATTTCAATAAAAAGCAGTGCGGAAGTAGCATCTTTTTTAAGCGAAAAAATAAGGGACCTCAGCTATGAAGTATTTGCCATATTATTATTAAATCGAGCAAATAAAATTATTCATTTTGAAATCGTGAGTCGTGGCGGCATAACAGGGACAGTCGCAGATCCAAGAGTTATTTTAAAATTAGCCTTAACTCATGGCGCTACAAGTATAATACTAAGTCATAATCATCCATCAGGCAATTTGCAACCCAGTAAAGCGGATGAAGACATTACTCAAAAAATAAACCAGGCTGCTTCACTAATAGACATAAAATTGCTTGATCACATCATAATCAGTGAAGAAGGGTATTATAGTTTTATGGATGAAGGGAAAATCTAATGCTAAAATCGGAAAACCAACAGGCCAGATTTGAATTATTCATTAAGCTTGTCCAACAGGTCCGCTGAAATTGAAAGGAATTTCTACAGATTCCATATCCTGAATGACGCCATTAGCCGTTTCGAATTTTTTCACATTTTCTATCATGGCTTTCATGAAACGTTTTGCGTGAAATGGTGTTAATACAATCCTGTTTTTTACTTTACTTTTTGGAGTGCCCGGCATTACATTCACAAAATCAATTACAAATTCCGCATGGCTATGGGTGATGATAGCAAGGTTAGCATAAGTGCCTTCTGCTACTTCTTCAGAAATTTCAATATTTATTTGATTGGGTACATTTGTTTGATCTGACATGATATAAAATTAAGCGTTGTATAATTATTTAACCAGGGCAAAATTAACAGAAAGCTCTCATATTCTAAAGGAAAGCAGCTTTTAAAATTTGTACAGCAATTGAAATTTGATCTCAGCCCTATGATTACTGGTTATTTCATCATTCCCACTACCCATTGAAGTGATATCTGCATAAATGGAATTCGACCATTTAGCAAGAATCATCATTTTTTTACTGCATTTATATTTCAAATTAATAAAATATCGAACCCCGCTATTATTGAAATTTGACACCATGAAACTTTGAAGCAAATCGTTTTCATAAGCAAAAATTCTACTTTCATAACTACTGGTTTCAAAAAAAATAATTCTTCCACCGAAGTACATATTTTTCAAACCCGTTTTAAAATCCCAATTGGAATAAAACAAATATCCTTGTTCTGGCGAAGCGCCATCCTTTACCACACTAATTCCCTCTACTCTATTACTAATGGAAATGTTACTGTTGAGATTCATATCAAACTGAAACCTTAGATTGTATTTTTTTTGTTTTGTTAAAGAGGAGATTCCCTTTTCTAAAAGTTCAGCATTGCCTTCTTTAACAGATGTCTTCAAACAAATATTCATTGCGGTTTTTTTATTAATAACATGAGTGACTTTAATTAAATAATCACTCCCTGCACTCGGGGCATTAACTAAATATTTAACCCATGGAAAAACGAAAAAATCCGCATAAGCGTCCACTTGCCAACCTGCTGCTGGACGAATAGATACAGCTGTATATAATCCTCTTTCATTTATCGGCGTGGAACTTTCCATAAAAACATTTGAATAAAGTGTTGCATAATTTTTTGAAATGTTTCTGTATAACATAGAGACGTCGACGTTTTTAGAAATCGATGCCAATAAGCCATTCACAAGTGCAAGATGCTGGTTATTACTTACAGCCAATTCTCCAAAGAAGTGAATATTCTTAGTTGTGTATGCGTAATCAACACTATAATTAGTAAGTCTTGATCCATTAAAAGCAAATAAATTATACGGATAATTACTTTTTTGAAAAGAATATTTGAAATGATAATTAATAACATTAACTCCTACGGATAAACGATCCGATTTGAAATGAATGACCCCACCAAATGCATTTTGAAGTTGAATTTCTTTGTCCTGAATCTCCGCAACAGTTCTGTGTAATCCTGTGTAACTAAATGAACTGACGAAATCAATATTAAGAGAAGATGAATCCATTATGCTATTAGCATCCTTCTTTAAATGAGAACCAAAAAAAGTAAGATCTATTTTTTTATACCCCAAGGTAAACCCTATACCTCTGTGAAAATTATATTCATTTGATGAGGAATAAGGCCTGAGCACTTCTCCCTGCCTTTTGATTTGCAAAACATCAGCACCTTTTTTAAAAGCGAAAGATTGCCATTGGATCAGGCCTTGCCCCATATTAATTGTATAGTCTCCAATTGCCAGAGATTTTAAAAACTTCAACTTTCTAATAAACAAATGGAAGGAGTAAAAATCAAACCCGCTCGATTGACTCTTACTGAATAACGATTCACCTGGATCTTTTTTCATCAGCAAACCGTACTGAAGCAAATTCTTGTAATTATACTTATATTTTAATAGCAACCCTTGAGCAGATCCTTCATACGGTTTTGCAATACTTGAAGTATTCGAATTATACCCTTTTGATAATTGTCCGGGTTGTATGACACTCATTAAAAGCTGATGTTCACCAGAAATAAACCTTTTTTTTACAGCATCAAATGAGGTACTATTTCCACTTACCATAACATAAGGCAGCATCTCTTTTATTTTTTCCATACTCATACCAGGAATCGCCTGTAGTTCGTAAATAGAGATAAAAGATCCGAGCAGATTTTTATAATCAACTATCGCTTTTATTAACAAGGGATTTAGCAATCCGATTTCTTGTAAATTAATATCGTTTTCATTATTTAAATTAGTGGGATGTTCCCGGAAATACGACAACCTTTCCAAGTACGCTGTCCCATCATTTAAATTATTTTCATCTGTCTCCAAATTATTTTCAACCGATTCATCCAATGATTTTTTTATAGGCAGATCAAGTTCCTGTGCAAACAAATACGATGTTACATTCATCATCATAAATAAAATGAATAGTTTGATGTTCATTTAGCAAAGTTTGAGGTAACAGACATCCCTGGAGTAATGCCTAATTGAGGATGAAAACTGCAGGAAATCTCAATACCCATATTCTTCCAGTCAAAGCCAAAGCCACCATACATCGTAGAAAAAGCAGCGATGAAACCATATTTGACAACTGCCTTTTTTTTGATTTGATATTGCATCCCACAAATGACAATTGGCGTTTCGTTTTTGACTTTATATAAGGTTGCACCTAAGTGAAATTCTTTGCTAACATCATACCCTATCCCAGCATTAATATGATATTGTTTTTTTTCATCCTTATTATTCGTACTAACCGAAACCGGTTTAGCAAATTGAAAATGTGTACTTACACGCTCAGAAAGATGAATGACAAAACCAAGCCCTGATGTCAATGTGTAGTATTTTTCAGTAGCACTACATTTCACCAATTGCCCATTAAACAAGATACCGAGATTGATTTTTTCATTTATTTTTTTAGCATATCCAAAAGCCAATGAGCAATCATTATAATCACTGAAGCCAAACTTATTTATATCAAATCCGAAATTTCCCAATTTGGTTGGGAAGACAACTGCCAGAGAATAATTACTGAGCTCATTAAGCATATACCTTCTTTCGCCATAAAAACCGATTACAGTTTCTTGCACTTGTTGAAGTGAAGCAGTATTTGCAGGAAATGAAAATGGATTAGACTGGGATTGGCTATTAGCACTTAAATTCTGAATTGTACTACTTACTGGCACATGCAAAGACTGAGAAATTGAGTGCTTGTGAAAAAAGCAACATGTCAACATCATTTGGAAGATAAAAATTTTCAAGGGGTACGTTTTAGGCATGCAAATTAAAACGCATAAACTTTCTATCAATAGTTAAAACACCGTAAATGGATTGTTTTTTACTGCTCAGATTAATGTTTTAAAACAATCATTAAAAAGTAAAATCATAAACTATTGTTGATTAATTTTGCGACATGCAAATACTTGACGGTAAAATAGTTTCGAGGGCAGTGATGGATCAACTTAAAGCTAAAGTAGAAGAACTTATAGCAGCAAAAAAAAGAGCGCCGCATTTATGTGCTATAATTATTGGCAGTAATGGCGCCAGTGAAACATATGTTGCCAGCAAAATTAAAAACTGTGAAGAAATTGGATTTAAAAGCTCTTTAGTTCGATTGGAAGAAACAGTTGATGAATCAGCGTTAATCGAAACCGTAACTAAATTAAATGAAGACGACGCTATTGATGGCATTCTGCTTCAACTTCCTTTACCGAAACATATTGATGAACAAAAAATTACAAGTCTGATTCACCCTTCTAAAGATGTAGATGGATTCAATCCCATAAGCATGGGAAAATTAGCTTTGGGCTTACCTTCTTTTATTCCTGCCACGCCATTAGGAATCATGCTGATGCTGGAACATTATAATATTGAAACCTCTGGCAAACATGCTGTTGTTATTGGAAGGAGCAATATTGTTGGAAGACCAATTAGTATGCTACTTAGTCAAAATAATACCTACGGCAATTGTACAGTAACGGTTTGTCATAGTCGAACTACAAATATAAAAGAACATTGTTTGCATGCAGATATTATTGTTGCGGCTTTGGGCATTCCGGATTTCTTAAAAGCAGATATGGTAAAAGAAAACGTGGTTGTTATCGATGTAGGCATTTCCAGAATTAAAGATGCTTCCAAAAAATCAGGCTACAGCATCAAAGGAGATGTAGACTTTGAAAATGTGGCGCCAAAATGCAGTTTCATCACACCAGTTCCGGGTGGAGTTGGCTTGATGACTATCGCTGCCGTTTTACAAAATACCTATAACGCTTATATTCAAAGAAATTCATCATGTCAATAGTTTCCTCTATAAATAAAGAAGCGCTTCCGGTTATGGAACATTTTTTCACCATTCAGGGGGAAGGTTTTCATCAAGGGAGAGCGGCCTATTTTGTAAGGCTCGGAGGATGCGATGTGGGCTGTGTATGGTGTGATGTAAAAGAAAGCTGGGATGCGAGCAAACATCCTAAAAT
>CALQJK010000011.1:0-16121 GCA_943330875.1 Chitinophaga pinensis | reverse complement strand
AATAATCATCATTAGATTTTTTAAAAACACTGTCTTTTTTTATTAAGTTTTAAGCCGATATTTGCACTCGAATTATACGTATTAACACACTCAAAATCAATTATTGCTATAAAAATGAAGGACTTTCAATATATTACCAATTCACATCCTAGTTATATAGAAAATCTTTATCAAGACTTTTTAAAGAATCCTGAAAGTGTGGGTATCGACATGCGTAAGTTTTTTGAAGGTTTTGATTTTGCCATAAGTGCCAACCTACAATCTTCTGGAGCTGAAAATCTCAAAAATGTTATCCCAACTGCTGCATTAAGTAAAGAATTTGCAGTCTATCAATTGATAGATGCGTATAGAAAAAAAGGCCATTTGGTGGCAAATACAAATCCAATTAGGGAAAGAAGAAACCGAAATGCCAACCTTGAATTGAATGTCTTCGGACTTTCCGATACAGATATGAGCTCATTATTTGATGCAGGCCAATTTGTAGGACTTGGGAAAACGTCTTTGAAAAGCATTTTGGAATATTTGCAAAAGTCTTATACTCATCATGTCGGAATCGAATTCAGTCATATTACTGATACAAAAAAAATAGATTGGCTAATAAATGCTGCTGAAAAAAAAATACACAGCCCAATAGCTATTGATAAGAAAAAAAGAATTCTTCAAAAATTGAATGAAGGCGTGATGTTTGAGAAGTTTCTTCATACAAAGTATATTGGTCAGAAGCGGTTCAGTTTAGAAGGTGGTGAAACTACTATCGCTGCCCTTGACGCAATTTTAAATATTGCTGCAGAAAATAATATTAAGGAGGTGGTTATTGGAATGGCTCATCGGGGTAGATTAAATGTGCTGGCAAATATTTTAGGAAAAACATACGAAGAGATATTTAATGAATTCGAAGGAAACGCTTTGCCCGATACAACTATGGGTACTGGTGATGTGAAATACCATCTCGGGTTCAGCAGCGATGTGGATACCCCTAGTGGGAATAAAATACATTTGAAGCTTTGCCCAAACCCTTCTCATTTAGAAGCGGTAAATCCTTTGGTAATTGGGTATTCAAGAAGTAAGGCAGATGTAATGTATGAAAGTAAATACGATAAGATTCTGCCTATATTAATTCATGGAGATGCGTCTGTTGCCGGACAAGGTATTGTTTATGAAGTATTACAGATGAGTAATTTGAAAGGGTATAGAACTGGTGGCACCATACATTTTGTTATCAATAATCAAATTGGGTTTACTACTGATTTTGATGATGCCCGAAGTTCTAATTATTCCACCTCAATAGCTGCATTGGTTGACGCACCTGTATTTCATGTAAATGGCGATGATCCTGAAGCTGTTGTGAAAGCCGCAGAAATTGCAACAAGATATCGCCTGGAATTTAATTCGGATGTCTTTATTGACATGGTCTGTTATCGTAGACATGGACATAACGAGGGCGATGAGCCGAAGTTTACTCAGCCTCAATTGTATGCCCTCATCGATAAACACTTAAATCCAAGAGAAGTATATACCCAATACCTGATTGAAAATGGAGAGCCTGATGCAAAAGACTTAGCAAAGGAAATGGAACAGACCTTTCTTAAAGAGTTACAGGATCGGTTAGACGAAGTTAAGCAGCGCCCACTTCCTTACAGTTACCAGAAGCCAGAACTATGGTGGCGAACCTTGAGAAAGGCAACTCAGGAAGATTTCAATTCATCCCCTGCAACAGCCATAAAAGTAGATTTATTAAACTCGCTCTTTGATGGCTTAATGAAATGGCCTAGCGAATTCAAGCCACTTAAGAAAGTTGAAAAATTGGTACAGGATAAGATTAAATTATTTCAGGATCAACAAAAAATAGATTGGGCAAGTGCAGAATTGTTAGCTTATGCAAGTATAGTAAATGAAGGAAAGGATGTCAGAATGAGTGGTCAAGATGTAAAACGCGGTACGTTCAGCCATAGACATGCTATTCTTTTCGATGAAAAAACAAATGAACCATACAGCAGATTGCAATCAGCAGCAAAAGACAATGCTCAATTTAGAATTTTCAATTCGTTGTTAAGTGAGTATGCTGTACTTGGTTTCGAATACGGCTATGCGTTAGCCAATCCTAATGCTTTGGTTTTATGGGAAGCTCAATTCGGAGATTTTGTGAATGGGGCGCAAATTATTATTGATCAATTTATTTCTGCAGCTGAAACGAAATGGCAAACAATGAATGGTTTAGTGATGTTATTGCCGCATGGTTATGAAGGTCAGGGTCCAGAGCATAGTAGCGCAAGATTAGAAAGGTTCTTACAGCAATGTGCTGAATTGAATATGGTCGTTACCAACATTACTTCGGCTTCCAATCTTTTTCATGCTTTACGCAGGCAGTTGGCATGGGATTTCAGAAAGCCATTAATTAATTTTTCTCCTAAAGCCAACTTGCGTCATCCAGGCAGCTATAGCGATGTTGCAGAATTTACGGAAGGCGGATTTAAAGAAGTTATTGATGATATCGAAATCAAAGATGCTACCTCTGTTAAAAAAGTATTGATGTGTAGTGGTAAAATTTATTTCGACTTAGAAGAAAAGCGTCAAAAAGAAAATAGAAAAGATATCGCAATCGTTAGGATAGAGCAATTGTATCCCTTGCCTCAAAATCAATTGGATGCTTTATACAAAAAATATTCAAAAGCAATTTGGTATTGGGTGCAGGAAGAGCCCCTCAATATGGGAGCAGCAACATATTTGCGAATGAATTTGAAGAACATTAATTTTTATATGATAAGCAGACAGGCCAGTGCGGCTACTGCAACGGGGTATGCAAAAATTCATGCAAAAGAGCAGGCGGAAATTTTAAATGCAGCTTTTAGCATGTAATCAATTATTCACAATTAAGTAAGGGTACAATATGTTTCAAAATTTGAGTGAACGCCTTGAAAGCGCGTTTAAAAATATAAAAGGACAAGCAAGAATAACAGATCTGAATATTGCTAATACGGTTAAGGATATACGCCGTGCATTGGTGGATGCCGATGTTAATTACAAAATTGCAAAAGAATTTACGGATAAGGTAAAGGAAAAGGCATTGGGTGCTAAAGTGTTACTATCCGTTAATCCTGGACAACAGATGGTTAAAATTGTCCAAGATGAGCTTACCGATTTAATGGGAGGGAAAGAAAGTGAATTTAATTTATCTGGTAATCCTGCAATTATATTAGTAGCTGGTTTGCAAGGAAGTGGAAAAACAACCTTTAGCGGAAAGCTTGCTCACTATCTAAAAACAAAAAAAGGCAAATCACCACTTTTGGTTGCCTGTGATATTTATCGCCCTGCAGCTATTGATCAATTAGAAGTATTGGGTTCGCAAATTGGTGTAGAAGTTTACAGTGAAAGAGAAAATAATAATGCCGTTTCAATTGCTCAAAATGCAATAGCTGTAGCCAAGTTGAAAAATAAAAATGTAATCATTATTGATACCGCCGGCCGATTGGCAGTAGACGAAGTAATGATGTCTGAAGTTGCTAATATTAAATCAGCCATTAAACCACAGGAGATTTTATTTGTAGTGGATAGTATGACCGGACAAGATGCTGTAAATACTGCCGCAGTATTTAATGAAAGACTTGATTTTAGTGGGGTAGTGTTGACTAAATTAGATGGCGATACAAGAGGGGGAGCTGCATTATCTATTAAATACACGGTAAATAAGCCCATAAAATTTAGTAGTAGCGGAGAGAAGATGGAAACACTTGATGTGTTCTATCCGGATCGTATGGCGCAACGAATATTAGGCATGGGTGATATTGTGAGTTTGGTAGAGCGTGCGCAAGAACAATTTGATGAAGTGGAAGCCGCGAAATTGGAAAAGAAAATCAGAAAAAATCAATTTGATTTTGAAGATTTCAAAACGCAATTGCAGCAGATAAAAAAAATGGGTAATTTAAAAGATCTGATGGGAATGATTCCTGGAATTGGAAAACAAGTCAAGGATTTAGATGTGAATGATAATGCATTTGTTGGCATAGAAGCAATGATCAATTCAATGACAATGCAAGAAAGACGTAATCCCGATATAATCAATCCAAGTCGTAAGCAAAGAATAGCCCGTGGTAGTGGAAAAGATTTGGTCGAATTGAATCAATTCATCAAACAGTTCGAACAAATGAAAGGCATGATGAAGACGATGAATAAAATGCCAATGGGTAAAATGCCAGGAATGGGTATGTTAGGAAAATGACCATAATCTAATGTTCATTCAATTGAAATCGACAGAACATTACTGATATTTCTTTGTTTATGTTTAGTAATGCACCTATTCATTTTAATATCTTTTTTTTATGAAACATCTTGTCTGTTATAATTTCCGATTATTACTTAGTATTTTTTTGATCTCTTTTACAGCATGTGGGCAATCAAACAATAAGATTGATCATTCGGATTCTACTATCGTTAATAAATCAGATGCTGAATGGAAAAAGCAACTTTCAAAAGACCAATATTATGTATTGCGCCAAAAAGGTACAGAAGCTCCTTACTCCGGAAAATTATTGTTGAATAAAGAGAAAGGTGTTTATAAATGTGCGGCTTGTGGCAACGAATTGTTTACTGATGAGATGAAGTTTGACTCTCATTGTGGATGGCCAAGTTTTGACCGAGAACTTGCAGGAGGAAAAATAAAAACACAGGTGGATAATTCCCTTGGCATTCATCGAACTGAGATTATATGTGCTAAATGTGGAGGACATTTAGGTCATTTGTTTGATGACGGACCAACTGAAACGGGTAAACGCTATTGTGTAAATTCACTTTCTCTCGAATTTCAACCTATACAAGATTTGCAAGACAAGACATATGTACAATTGAATCAACATTCCAATATCGATACGATAACATTAGGCGGCGGCTGCTATTGGTGCGTTGAAGCAGTTTATGAAATGCTAGACGGGGTTATCAAGGTTGAGTCAGGATTTTCAGGAGGAACATTGCCGAATCCGACATACAGACAGGTATGTATGGATAATACTGGCCATGCAGAAGTTGTTCAAATTGTTTATGATAAGAGAAAAACTTCATTAGATGAAATCTTAAAAGTGTTTTTTACAGTGCATGATCCTACAACTTATAACAGACAAGGAGATGATGTGGGAGAGCAATACCGCTCCGTAATTTTTTATAGAAATCAATCACAATATAATACGGCTAAAAGTATTATTGATGCATTGAACAAAAATAAAGTCTATGATAATCCAATAGTCACTCAACTCAATTCTTTCAAAGTTTTTTACAAAGCTGAAGATTACCATCAGGATTATTATGCAATAAATAAAAATAACTCTTATTGCAAAATGGTCATTCAGCCAAAGCTTGAAAAATTCGAAAAGCTATTTAAAGAGAGAATCAAAAAAAATAAGAATTGATTGTAGTCCGTTCACTTCATCCTTATTTAATAATGCCGTTTGATACTATATCTGCACAAATCATTTTGCCATATTCATGCGCAAGTGATTGAGCTGAACTCGGATTAAAAGATTTTGTTTGTACGGAGTAAATTAGCTCCTTGCTCTCCATGTTATAGAAATTGCTTTCCCAAAAATACTTTGTATCTACTGAGTAGTACCCAGGCTCGTAAATTCTATCATATATAGTTGTGTAGTATCCCCAAAACCTTCGGTGATAAATGGTATATGGAGTGAAATAAACTCTTCCTGGAACGTAGTATTTCTCCTTTTCTTTATCCAATAAAACAATAGTAAGTACCGCATCGATCCCGTTTTTTTCAATCTTATCTAATACAACTGATTCAGAAAGTCCTTCAAAAGATTTTGGTCCATATTCTTTCAATGAAGAGATGGCTGTAAACCCCCTTTCGCTCAAATCTCCTACTAAATGATTTTCCATACTTTCTCTTAAGGATCGTTCTTCTTTTTTCACTAAAGCAACCACGAGGATTTTGTTGTATGATTTTGCCGGAAGCGTTTGGCTTTTCCATGAATTTGTAATTACTGAAGTATAGCAACTTGTAATTAATATTATCCAAAGAATGGGCTTTATGTATTTAATTAACATGGCTCTTCGTATTATTCTTTATGAACGAATTGAGATAATCGGATTGATTACTTTTTGTTCTTCCCTTTTTCTACAAGATCAATTTCAAAACTCAATTTTACGGTGACTCTGTATTCGGTTATTTTGTTGTTTAATACGCTTGCACTTTGTTCCTGAATCCAAATCGACCGAATATTGTGCAACGTTTTAGATGCATGAATTACTGCATTCTGTGCCGCATCTTCCCAGCTTTTTGTAGAGTTTGACATTACTTCTAATACTTTAACTATGCTCATGGTATTTATTTTTTTAGTTTGAAATTTCTTTTCAAGAAAAAAAAGTTCAACTTATTCAGTGGTGCTTTTTTACTTCTTAAAAAAGTATGATTTTATTTTTTCTGAAATTGGTTTCGCGGATTTCAATATATAAAGTGCTATTTTTTTAGAGTTTAGCAAATCGGACATTTTATCTAATTCGTTTTTTTTAATAATTCTTGAAATTATTTGAGCCGATATGTTTTTAGGCCTTAAGCTATGTTTGAAATTCAGCCAATCATTTTGAATGGTCTTCTCCAATTGAATACACTCATTTTCAAGGCTTTTTTTTTAATTTCAAATGCTTCTATACTTTGAAATGAAGAAGGTTTATGGTTACTCATTGCTGACAAAATTTCCCAAAATGTTATTCAATATAGATTTACGAATTTTATTTTTTCTCATTTTCCAAATTATAATTGCCACTATCCAATAGAAAAATCCAACAGCCAAAAATCCGTACAATGTTTCGCCACATAATCTTCCTAAAAGTATTGCTACTGACGTGCTTACAAAAATTAATCCGAAAAGAAATAAGACTACAATCAAAATGCTTATCACCCACTGGCTGATAAGCTTTGATATTTTATCTGCCAAATTCAATTCAAATAACAAAAGTCTTTTTGATACATATTCTTTTATGTCTCTAAATAGTTCATCGGCTTTCTTGAAAGAATCTTGCATTTCAATTGAATTAATAGGTCTCAGAAAAAATTAAATATACTCCCCAGTACTTTCTTCTATATTGTCAAGACTCTCCAGGATGTTTTTTTTCATAGCGTATAGGCTTTCTTTTCCTTTATTTAATTTCTCCTGGACATTCTCATTTAATTTGGTTCCAGCATTTTTTATTTTAGCCCTCGTTTCAGTTCCTTTGTTTGGGGCAAATAAAACGCCTAGTATACCTCCAACTGCAATCCCTGCCGCAACTCCAATTGCGATTTTTGTGTAATTTTCCATGGTTTCTTTTTTTAATTTTTACTAATTAGTTATAAATAATGAAGCGAAGCTAAAAATATTTACATTCTATAGAAATGACTATTCTTGCTTTTTATAATGATAACAATCAAACAATCTCTTTTGTAGAAATTCTAAGGAATAATCTATCCGCATCGGCTTTGTTACATAATGCAGTTCCTTGATTCAGCGTTGCTGCACTGCCACATGCAACTCCATATTTCACTGCTTCTAATATGCTTTTATTGTCTGCTATTTTGCTTGCAATTCCTCCAACCATGCTATCTCCCGCACCAACAGTGCTTGTTCTTATAATTGATGGCGGGATTATTTTATGCACACTTTCTTTTTCTATTAATATAGCACCTTCTTCTCCCAAAGAAATGACCATGATTTCGCAATTGCCTTTTGAGACGAATGATTTCCCTAACAGTATGGCATCATTTGTATTTAATTTTTCTTTGCCAACTACAGAACTCAATTCGTTGATATTTGGTTTTAATAAGTAGATACTATCTTTTAATATTTCTTTTAACGGATTTCCAGAAGTATCAACGATTAATTTTATCTTTTTATTTTTTACAATTGATGATATAGTTCTCCATATATTATCAGGCACGCCAATCGGTATACTGCCACTACATACGATGTACTCTATATTGCTAAGCTGTTCTATTTCACTAATTAATGCTTTCCATTCCTTTTCATAAATTTCTGCTCCCGGCATGATGAATCTATACTGCAGCTTATTTTTCTGATCAAAAACATTTAAGTTTTCTCTTGTATTGTTTAAACAAGAAACTGTTTTAGTTTCAATGTTTTCTTTAAGGAGTAATTTGGTTAGAAGTTCTCCATTGCCTCCTCCAGATAAATACGCTGCAATAGAATTATTGCCTAATCTTTTAATTACTCTGGATACATTTATCCCCCCACCTCCAGGTTCGGATTTCGGCTCAATGCATTTTAGTTTTTTTTCTGCTATTAAACAATCGATTGAAGTGCTTTTGTCGATTGAGGGATTCATTGTTATGGTCAGTATCGTTGATTTCATATGAAGTTAAAAAGAGCCGGATAGAAATCCAGCTCGTTATTTATCCAATATCCTATGTGAAAAACCTATTGTAAAAGTATGGCGGTAATTTGTTTCCAAAAATGATCTTGGTTACTACATTAACTGATTGCTTGCTAAGATAATTTATTACAAAAAAATGAGCCGGATAGAAATCCAGCTCGTTCTTTATCCAATATCCTATGTGAAAAACCTGTTGTAAAAGTATGGCGGTAATTTGTTTCCAAGAATGATCTCGGTTACCACATTAACTGATTGCTTTCTGAGATAATTTATTAAAAAAATGAGCCGGATAGAAATCCAGCTCGTTCTTTATCCAATATCCTATATGAAAAACCTGAGGTAAATGTAAGGGGTTGATTTGTTTCCAAAAATGATCTTGGTTACTACATTAACTGATTGCTTTCTAAGATAATTTATTACAAAAAAATGAGCCGGATAGAAATCCAGCTCGTTATTTATCCAATATCCTATATGAAAAACCTGAGGTAAAAGTAAGGGATTGCTTAACTCTAAAAAGTGATTATAGGCATAATTCAATATGATAGCAATTGAATTATTTTTTGTTCTTTTCTAGTTTTTTAAAATATCCCCTGAATAGAAAGCTGTGCTTTAAGGCCTCCATGTTAAGATTGAAATTTTCAGTGCCTTTTTCAATATTTTTCAATGAGTTGTTTAGCTTTCTTGCCATCAAGGAATCATTTAGCAGTGCATTTATCGTTCCTTTTCCATTGTCAATATTGTCTTCAATTTTTGTTACAGCATCTTTTATTTTATAGGATAGAGACTCCGCTTCTGTCCCAATGTTGTTTATACTTGTTACAGCCCTCGTTAATGAATTAGAGAATGCTGTATCGTTTATAATCATTCCAATTGGGCCTTCGCCATTTTTTATTTTATTAATGATTGACCTGGTATCTTTTGATAAATACTTTATGTCATTTGTGGCAAGTTGAATATTTGAGACAGACTTACTTATGTTTTTTGCTAAATCTTTATCGTCGAGAACAGACCATAAAAATTTACTGTCATTTATTTTGCTAATGGTTAACTTTAGTTTCTCAGCGATTGCGTTGATATCGTTATTACTTTTGTACAATGTTCTTATCATTTCATCCGTATCGATTGGTTTTTTTGTAGATAGGAGGTCATTGCTTTCTGCTTGTGGAGCTTGCTCTTTCATAGAAATGATATTTACGACTTTATTCCCTACTAGACCGTCTGTTCCAATGGAGGCAATTGCATTTTTTTTAATGATGTTTTTCATTTTATTATTAATCAGCATCTCAACTTCGATTATGGTGTCATTGATGATATTTATTTTATCCACTGTACCTGCATCTATACCTGCAAATCTTACATTATTGCCGGGTTTTAATCCTTGAATGGTTTCAAACCTTGCTTTTATAGTGTAATTTGAACCAAACATGTTTTTATTTTTTCCAATCATATAAAGTAAGATGATTAGAAATAATAATCCTGACAATACAAATATTCCCAATTTAAAATTATTTAACGTTCGGCTATTCATGCTGCAATTTGTTATTATTCAAAAAATTGTTTTACTTTTTTATCCGTAATTTTTATGAGTTCTTCATATTTTCCTGAAGCGTAACATTTCCCTTCAAGTAAAATCACTACAAAATCACTGGCTAATTTCACGCAATTCATATCATGTGAAATTATCAAGGCAGCTGTTCCATATTTTTTTTTAATGTCTATCATAAGTTGAATAATTTCCTTTCCTGTGATAGGATCTAATCCAGTTGTAGGCTCGTCATATAAAATAATTTCCGGCTTAAGAATTAGCGTCCTTGCTAAGGCAATTCTTTTTCTCATACCACCTGATAATTCCACAGGCATCATATCTATAGTGTGTAATAATCCAACATCAGTTAATGCTTGTTTAACCATTTCCTCTACTTCTGTTTGGGTATGTTTTATCCAATGTCTTCTCAATGGGAATTCTAAATTTTCTCTTACTGTCATGGAATCATATAATGCATTGCTTTGAAATAAAAATCCAACTTTGACACGCAATTTGTCTAGTTCAATATCATTTTGCTGATGAACATCTTTGTTGAATAAAATAATTTCCCCACTGTCAGGCCTTAGTAACCCAATGATGCATTTTATTAAAACAGATTTGCCAGATCCTGATTTACCCAGCACAACAATATTTTGTTGTTCATAAAGATTTAGATTGAATTCATTAAGTACTATATTATCTCCAAACGATTTGCATAGTTTACTAATGTTTAAAACAGGTGTTTTACTATTTGAGATAATTTCAATCATTTGTATAATTTCAATTGATTTAATTGAAGCCTAACAAATCGGTTATTTGTACAGCCAGTAAATCAATAATAAATATTAAAATGGAAGAAAGAACCACAGCAGAATTTGCACTTCTTCCAACGCCTTCCGTTCCTTTATTGCTGTTAAATCCTTTGTAACATCCGATTACACCTACTGCAAATCCAAAAAAATAGGTCTTGATAAATGCAGGTATTACATCATTGAAGGACAGGGAATCAAACACTTCAATCCAAAAAAATTGGAAACTTGTAACACCTCTGATGTTTACTCCAAGATATGCTCCATAAAGAGAAATTGCATCGCTCAACATCACTAAAACTGGCAGCATCATTGTTGTTGCCAACACTCTGCTCACAACTAAATATTTAAAAGGGTTTGTGCCACTCACTTCCATCGCATCAATTTGTTCTGTTACTTTCATTGACCCTAACTCCGCACCAATACTGGAGCCTATCTTTCCTGCAAATATCAACGCCGTGATTACCGGTCCAATTTCCCTTACGATTGCAATCGCCACAATTACGGGTATTTGAGATTCTACTCCATATTCAATCATAGTTGGCCGTAGTTGCATGGTAAGTACAAGTCCCATAATAAAACCTGTTAGTCCAATTAGTGGAAGCGACTTGTATCCAATTACATAACATTGTCTGAAGAATTCAGCAATTTCATATCTTGGTTTAAACCATTGTGCAAGAAATCGATATGTAAATCTGGAAGTTTTTCCGATTTCATTGAAAAATATTTTCATTGCAGATACTTCAGTCATGTTGAATTTTTAAAGAGATTCTAATGCCATTTTTTTTATGTCGAATTTTATTTCATTTTTAAGCTCTTGATTCAAATACCAGCTTTTGATATTATTGAATGTTATTTCTGCTATATTATTGATGGCTTCTACTGTTGCAAATGCCTGGTGAGGTGTGATAAATACATTATCAAAACTCATTAACTCAAGAAGCATATTATCTTTAACTTTCGACTGGGAATGATCAATAAAGAAGACATCTTCCTCTTTCTCATAAACATCCATTGCATATCCTCCTAACTTTTTATTTTTTAAATTAGCAATTAATTCTTTTGTATTTACAATTCCGCCTCTTGCAGTATTGATGATAATTACCCCTTTCTTCATTTTTTTAATGAGCGTGTCATTAATCATGTATGCTGTTGATTTGTTTAAAGGCATATGCAGTGTGATGAAGTTGGAATTTTTGCATAAATGATCAAGTGATACATATTTAACATGGTAACTGTTTTTTAATTCCTCATTTGTATTTAAATCATGCGCAAGTATTTTCACGCCAAATCCAAAAAGAATTTTTGCTACTACTGCACCAATCTTTCCCGTGCCGATAATGCCAATTGTTTTATTGTTGATGTTACTTCCAATTAACTTGTCTACAGAGAAGTCCTGTCTTTGAATTTGTTGCTGTGCGATTTTTGATTTCCTGGCTAGACTTAACATTAACATTATTGCATGTTCGGCCACTGCATGAGGAGAGTAATCTGGGACATTGGCTACTTTAATGCCCATTTCATGAGCGAATGCAAGATCTATGTTATTATATCCAGTGGCTCGTATCGTTATATATTGGATACCCAGAGAGTACAAGATTTTAAGTACATCTTTGGAAGCGTCGTCAGTTGTGAAAATACAAATCGTATTGAATCCTTTTGCAAGAAATGCTGTTTCAAGCGTCAGGCGTTCTTCTTTCATTGATATTTGAAATCCGTAATTATTTGAATGTTTAATTGGTATTTTTTCGAATTTTTTAACGCTGAAAAATAAAACTTTCATACTCTATAAGGTTATAAATTTATCAAGAACTCAAAAGTTAGCTATCATGAGCAAAATTCGTATGATGTTAATCAAATCTTAGTTTGATAAATGTCATAGGGATATCTTTTTTATACCAATACGTTTGTAAAAACATTATTATGAGAAAGATATTATTAGCATTCGATGGTATTCATTTTTCTGAAGGGGCGTTCAATTTCGCAAAACAATTAAATGAGAAGAATCCGATTTTACTGACTGGTGTTTTTTTACCTCAAACGAGTTATGCCAATTTATGGAGTTACGCTGATGGGATTGGAGCCCCAATGTTTGTGCCAGCAATTAATGATGAGGAAACGGACATCATTGAGGAAAACTTGAAAAAGTTTGAAGAGCTTTGTATTAAAAATGGAATAGAATTTCGAATCAGAAAAGACTTTATGGATTTGGCTTTGCCAGAATTAAAAAAAGAAACTCGATTTGCCGATTTGTTGATTATTGGCGAAGAAAAATTTTATGAAAACATGGGCTCAGGTAATCCAAATAATTATTTAAAAGAGGCATTGCATTCTATGGAGTGCTCAGTTGTTTTAGTTCCTGAAAAATTCGATTTCCCTCTTGTGAATATTTTGACTTATGATGGCAGTGAATCGTCTGTATATGCGATTAAGCAGTTTGTTTATTTGCTTCCTGAATTTAAGGACAATCCAACTTATCTTACTTATGCAAGTAATGATGGTAAAACTCCATTGCCTGAAGAGGCTTATATCGAGGAACTTGCCTCAAGACACTTTACTGACCTGACAGTTTCGAAACTAAATATTGATACAAAAAAATATTTTTCCACCTGGGTGGCGGATAAGAAATCCTCAATACTTGTTGCCGGTTCATTTGGCAGAACTTCCTTTTCGCAATTATTCAGTAAGAGTTTTGTATTAGATATTATAAAGGAACATAGAATGCCCATCTTTATTGGTCATAAATAATACAAAAAATAGCTATCCCATTTGAAAAAAGTGTAACAATAAATTATACACATGAATAAATATATAGCAGCTTTTGATGGATTGAAATTTTCTGAAAGTACAAGTGATTTTGCAATAGCCTTGGCTGCGTCTGCCAAATCGCATCTCACTGGAATTTTTTTAGACGACCAAACGTATACAAGTTATAAAATATACGATTTAGTATTAGAGGATGGAGTTTCTGAGCATCGGTTAAAAAAATACAAAGCTGAAGATAATAACCTCAGACATCATGCAGCTGATAAATTCGAACAGTACTGTATAGCGGCCAAAATTTCTTTCAATATTCATCATGACAGGAATGTTGCCATTACTGAATTATTGAAAGAGACATTGTTTTCTGATTTGCTTATTATTAATAACGGAGAATCATTTACACATCATGAGGAAAAATATCCTACTCATTTCATCCGTGACGTATTAAGTAATGCACAATCCCCTGTTTTATTAACACCTGCGATTTATAAAGAAATTGAAAAGCTTATTTTTTTGTATGATGGTCAGGCCGCTTCTATTTACGCATTGAAAACATTTAGTTACTTATTTCAGCAGTATAAAAATTTGCCAGTAGAAGTATTATGCATAAAGTCAGTAGAAGAGAATTTACATTTGCCTCATAATAAATTAATAAAAGAGTTTTTAAAGCGCCATTACGACAATGTAACGTATACTGTTTTAAAAGGAATTCCTGAAGTTGAAATAATCAATCATTTACATTTTGAAAATAAAAACTTTTTGCCAATATTGGGAGCATATAGAAGAACCATGTTATCAAGATGGTTTAAATCGAGCATGGTCGATGCGATAATAAAATCATTTACCGTTCCGCTATTTATTGCACACAATAAATAATCCTATCTTTAAAATTTATTTCTAATGGATTCACTCACACATATAGTACTTGGTGCTTGTGTAGGTGAGGCTTTTTTTGAAAAAGGATTTGGGAAAAAAGCAATGGTTTGGGGAGTTTTGGCACAAAGCATTCCTGATATTGATTTTATTGCAAGTTTTTGGCTCGACAATCCTGATTCACTTTTAGCTCATAGAGGCTTTACCCATTCGATTCTATTCGCATTACTTATCATTCCCATTTTTTCTTTAACTGCTGATCGTATTCACAAGCCACACAATATTCTGTTCAGAAAGTGGGTGTTGTTTTTTGCTGCTGAAATATTTGCCCACCTTTTTATAGATGCTTTTAATAATTATGGGATTGGCTGGTTTGAACCCTTCAGTCATTTTAGATTTTCATTTAATATTATTTATGTAGCAGATCCATTTTTTTCAATTGTTCCAGGCATTGCATTTGTCTTTTTAATTGTATTAAACAGGTATCATTTAAAACGAAAACTGTGGTGGAAGCTTGGCATTATTTTTCCGATAATTTATTTGACCTATTGTTGTATCAATAAAATCAAGATAGATAACGATATTGACAAGAGTTTAAAATCTCAAAATATTTCAGTCGCTCATTATTTTTCAACGCCCGCACCATTGCAAAACTGGCTATGGTATATAGTTGTACCTCATGAGGATGGTTTTTATGTGGGGTATCGTTCTGTTTTTGATCATCAGGGGGAAATTGATTTTAAATATTTTAAAAAAAACGAGCATTTTTTATCAAGAGTTTCAGATCATGAAGAATTACAGAAACTTAAAAGATTTTCTAAAGGTTATTATACTGCAGAACGAATTCATGATACTATTATATTTAATGATTTGCGTTTTGGACAAACATTTGGCTGGAGGTATCCGAACAATATATTTGTATTTCATTATTACTTAAAACACCCACAAAATAATAATCTTCTTATTCAAAGAGGCAGATTCTCCAATTGGGATTTGGGGGAGATGAAATATTATTTACATAGGGTTGTCGGTATTTAAACTTTTCTTTTGAAATAAAAGGTAAACATCAAAAAGACTATTCTTATAAACTGATAAGAAACCCATCTTAAAAATTGTTTGATAAAGTTTTTGGTTTTGTGATGATATTCCTTTGTTATTTTTATACAATCATTTTTTATTATTTCTTCAAGAAGCTCATTTGCTTTTTTGCAGAGTTTTTGATTTCTAATGTCTAAATTAAATTCAAGACTTGCATAGGTGCTTATATTATTTACATTATAAGACCCAACTGTCATCCATTCTGTGTCGCATAAAGCCATTTTGCCATGAAGAATTTTAGTTTTGTATTCATACAATTCAATATTTTTTCTTAATAGCCAGTCATAAAGCCACTTCTCTGCAAATTTTGTAATTCTAACATCTGATCGTTTAGTAGTGATTACCCTTATTTGAATGCCTCTTTTGGCTGCATGTGATAATAATTTCCTTATTGCCTTCCCCGGAATAAAGTAGCTACTTAAAATGGTTATTTTTTTTTCTGCTTTATGAAACATCTCTATATAAGAGTTAGAAATTTCATTTTTATGCAAAAGCCAATCATTTCTTCTAATTCTAATATCACATTTGTTGCTTTCTGGGATATTAAAATCGAATAAATTATTTATTGTGTTATATTTTTCATCATCATAGGAATATCCTTTCCAAACTCTCCAGCAATAATCAGTTATATTGTCAACTATTTCACCTTCAACATAAACAGCAAAATCTAGCCATGCATTTTTATT
>CALQJK010000010.1:0-16121 GCA_943330875.1 Chitinophaga pinensis | reverse complement strand
ACAACCGGCGTACATCGTTTGTACGAGCGTATGGCTAATGGTACTTTACCAGTTCCTGCTATAAACGTTAACGATTCTGTTACAAAATCCAAGTTCGATAATAAGTATGGTTGTCAAGAATCTTGTGTAGATGCAATTCGTCGAGCCACTGATATTATGATGGCAGGAAAAGTTGCTGTTGTTGGCGGGTATGGAGACGTAGGAAAAGGATCTGCGGCAAGTCTTCGCGGTGCTGGTGCTCGTGTAATCGTAACCGAGATTGATCCAATTTGTGCATTACAAGCTGCTATGGATGGTTTTGAAGTTAAGAAAATGATTGATGCAGTTAAAGAAGCTGACATCATCGTTACTGCGAGTGGTTGCAGAGATTTGATTACAGAACAACATTTCAGATCAATGAAAGACAAAGCCATCGTTTGCAATATCGGTCACTTCGATATTGAAATTGATATGGCTTGGCTAAATGGAGCATATGGTCAAACAAAAGATACCATTAAACCACAAGTTGATTTATATACTATTGAGGGAAAAGAAGTAATTATATTGGCAGAAGGTCGTTTGGTAAATCTTGGTTGTGCAACAGGACACCCAAGTTTTGTAATGAGCAATTCATTTACAAATCAAACTTTGGCTCAGATTGAACTTTGGACTAACAACGACAAATATGAAAATAAAGTTTATGTTTTACCAAAACATCTTGATGAAAAAGTAGCTCGTTTACACCTTTCAAAAATTGGTGTTGAACTGGATGTTTTAACCGATGATCAAGCTGGTTATTTGGGTATCGAAAAATATGGCCCTTACAAAGCTGAAATGTATCGTTATTAATTCAAATAATACTTACCATAAAATAGAGCCCTCTTTTTAGAGGGTTTTGTTTTATAGTAATTTCCTGTTACATTGATATTAATTTATGTTTATCAACATACATACTCATCAACAAAATATTCATAATCAGCAAGAATGCTGGAATTTAATTAACGTAGACAAAAAATTTAACGAAAGCAACCCAGTATTTAATTATTCCTTAGGCATCCATCCCTGGCATATCGACATTCAAAAAATCCAAGATGATTTATCAAGATTAAAAATGGCTAGTCATAAATCAAATGTTTTGGCTATTGGAGAATGCGGGCTTGATAAAATCTGTGAGGTTTCATACAAATTACAACAAGAGGTATTTAAAGAACAAATTATTTGGGCAAATGACATCGCAAAACCCTTAATTATACATTGCGTAAGAGCTTATGAAGATGTTTTACAAATGCTTAAAGACAATAGAAATATCATGCCTGTAATTTTTCATGGCTTTAATAAAAATGAAATGATTGCTCAAAAAATAATACAATCAGGATATTATATTTCATTTGGAAAAGACATAACAAAAATTGAATTAGAAAAAACAATTGTTGCTATACCACTTGACAAGATCTTTCTTGAAACTGATGACAGTAATATTCCCATAGAAAATATTTACAAAGAATTATCCAGGATTAGAAATATTCCTCAGCGTCAGTTAATTTTACAAATTCAAAAAAATCTAAAAACGGTTTTTAATATCTCATAAATTATGATGGAAGATTTTTCATGGTTGGGCAGAACGGCCTTATTGATTGGCGAAGAGAAAGTGAAGCTACTGTCCCATAAACATGTAATGATAATCGGCATGGGCGGTGTAGGTTCATTTGCAGCTGAATTTATTTGCAGAAGTGGCATTGGTAAAATGACCATTATAGATGGCGATGTTGTAGATCCAACAAATCGGAATAGGCAACTACCGGCATTAGCAACAAATCACGGCATATCAAAAGCAACGATCATGTCAGAACGATTAAAATCAATCAACCCTGAAATTGACATACAAATTATAAAAGACTTTATCAACCCTGAAATGGTAGAGACGCTCCTCACCTATCAACCAGATTATATTATTGATGCTATTGATAGTATTACACCAAAAATTACTTTTTTACAATTCGCCTATGAAAATAAAATCCCGCTGGTAAGTAGTATGGGCGCCGGAGGCAAGCTTGATCCAACACAAATAAAAGTTGTAGATATTTCCAAAACAATCATCTGCCCCTTTGCGCAACAAGTAAGAAAAGTATTAAAACAACACAAAATATACAAAGGGATTAAAGTTGTATTTTCTCCGGAATCAAATGTAAAAGAAAGTCTGATGATGACAGATGGGACAAACTATAAAAAATCTGCTTATGGTACAATGTCATATATGCCAGCTACTTTTGGAGCAGTTGCAGCTTCGGTTGCCATCAGAGATTTAATCAATCAATCCTGATTGTAGGTTAACTTTGTTTTTTTAAGAAAATAATACATGATAAAATTATCAGTCAACATCAATAAAATTGCTACTCTGAGGAATTCAAGAGGCGGCAATAATCCTAATCTTATTCAGGTAGCAAAAGATATTGAAAGATTTGGAGCAGATGGAATAACCATACACCCAAGGCCAGATGAAAGGCACATTCGGTATGCAGATGTGTATGACCTCAAAAAAACAATCACTACTGAATTTAATATAGAAGGAAATCCAAGGGAAGATAAATTTGTAGCACTCGTTCTAGACAACCAACCTGGTCAGGTTACACTAGTTCCAGATGCGACAGGGCAACTCACGAGTAACCATGGATGGGATACCTTGGAGCATCAAGCTTATTTAAAAAACATCATTTCAATTTTCAAATCAAAAAATATCAGGGTATCGTTATTTGTTGACCCAATTGCAGAAATGATTGAAGGCGCAAAAAAAGCAGGGGCAGACAGGATTGAGTTGTATACAGAAGCTTATGCGAAAGATTTTTTATTAAATAAAGAGAATGCCATTCAGCCATACATAGCTGCAGCTAAAAAAGCAACTGAATTACAGTTAGGCATAAACGCCGGACATGATTTAGATTTGAAAAACCTCTCCTATTTTGCAAAAAATATTCCAAATTTAAAAGAAGTATCCATTGGACATGCATTAATATGCGATGCTATTTATTTGGGATTAGAAAATACTGTTCAATTGTATAAAAGGCAATTGAAATAGTATTTCTTTGATAGAAACGCTGAAAATCGTAGAAGCCGAAAAGAGTATTATTTCAGAATGCTTTCCAATTTTGCATCAAGTGCTTCTCCACGTAAATTCTTACCAATCACCACTCCAGATGGATCTATAAGGAAGTTTTGAGGAATACTTGTGATACCAAATTGCTGAGCTACGGCATTACTCCAACCTCTCAAATCACTAAGATGCGTCCAGGTTAGTCCATCATGGTTTATCGCTTCAAGCCATGGTTCTTTTGATTTATCAAGAGAGATGCCAAGCACGGTAAAGTTTTTACTTTTGTACTTGTTGTATGCATTTACTACGTTCGGATTTTCGCCTCTGCAAGGTCCACACCAACTAGCCCAGAAATCAATCAAAACATATTTTCCTCTGTATGATTTAATATTAACCATCTTTCCATCAACATCAGCCATTTCGAAATCAGGTATAACTTTATTAGCCGGATTTCTCTTGGCTTCATCAATCTGTTGTGAGATGTATCCTCCGATTGGAGATGATTGTATTTCAGGCAATAGTGATTTAAATAATTTTTCCATTAATGGTCCATCAGGAGATAATTGATTTATTCTATAAATAGCAATCAATGAAAGGTAAGACTCTGGCTTATTTTTCACAAATAATTTCAACACCTCAATACAAGCTTTAGCGGCATCTTTATCTATAACAGCATCTTGCTGAAACATACTTTCATAAGGTTGCGTCACCTTACTGAATTCTTTAAAATCATCATGTGCTTTTGATCCTTTTATAACAGCGTTTTGGAAATTGTCTTTTTGAGCTTCCAAGCTCATATTGCTGTTGTCTAAAAACATAGGGATGTATGAGGTGGACTTCGCAAACGAGAGTAATTTAAAATCAGGATATTCCACTTTACCCACCAATGTAAACTTTCCTCCGATTACCAAAGCAGTATTCTCTGGCATTCTGTTATTCCCATTTAGTAAATCAACTACAGTACTATCCGGATATCCACTTACAGTAGCAACAATTTTATATCCTTCAGCAGAAGCCTCTACTTTGGCGACATCATTTTCATTAGACTTTTTCTTGCCTTGAGCAATAGTTAAAAGAGGGCTCCAACAAACCAGCACAATTAAATACTTTTTCATAATAATTACTTTTTAAAGTATTGCAAATTAATAAGATTCTTTGGCTTTACCTATAGTAAAACTTGTAAAAATTATTAAATACGCTTAAAAAGCATTAAGATTTACTTTTTTATCTGGAATAAGAATGGAAGGATTCAATATCGGTGGAAATAGACAATATTTTTCTCAATTGATTAGTCCTTGCGATATTGCAATATTACGAATACGCACATGGTATAGCCAGCAATTTTTACTGAAGTTTATTTAGTTCGTCATTAAAAATATTTACAGCAAGTATTGTAAATAACAATTCAAAACGAAAAATGTGGTTCGAAACATAAGTGAGGGTGATGTGGTACGAACCACAAAAACACTAATACTAAAATTGTGATTGTAAACTATAAACTGATATTGCCTAGTGTAAAAGCCAGTTTTGAAGGATTTTTTCTCCACAAGCCGTTAGAATACTTTCAGGATGAAACTGTAACCCTTGAACATCAAAAACATTATGCCTGAGGCCCATTATATTATTTTGCTCGTCCAAAGCAGTAATCGAAAGACTTAAGGGGAAATCATTTTGATCAACAACCCAACTGTGATAACGACCGACTGATTCTATTGGAAGAAGTCCTTGAAACAGTCTGTTTTTTGTATCAATAATGTTTATTGATGTGGCAACCCCATGAAAGACGGTATCCAGATTTTTCAACTTCGCTCCAAAAACTTCGCCAATTGCCTGATGTCCTAAACAAATGCCCAAGATAGATTTAGATGCCGCATATTCCTGAATAACATTTTTCAACATCCCCGCTTCCTCTGGAATTCCGGGGCCTGGCGACAAAATAATTTTATCATACTCCCCTATTCTCTCTATCGACCATTCATCATTTTTGCAGACATCTATTTTTACATGGAGGATTTTCTCAACCATATGCACCAGATTGAAAGTAAAGGAATCGTAATTATCGAACACTAAAACTTTAGTCATATCATTTAAAATAAAAAAGACGGACACAAATCCGTCTTTAAAAATAATTATGCAAATTTCTTCGCGTCTTATAAAAACTTTGCTAACCCAATATCTGTAAGTGGATGCTTTAGTAAACCTAAAATAGACTCCAACGGACAAGTACACACATCAGCGCCTGCTTCAGCACATTTGATAATATGATTTGGGTTGCGAATAGATGCAGCAAGAATTTCTGTTTTAAACCCTTGAATGCTGAATATCTGACGCATCTGGTGAATCAACTCCATTCCATCCCAACCACTATCATCAATTCTGCCTAAAAAAGGAGACACATAAGTTGCGCCCGCTTTCGCTGCAAGTATTGCTTGACCTGATGAAAAAACCAAGGTGCAATTCGTACGTATTCCGTTTTGTGTAAACCATTTGATAGCTTTAATGCCTTCTTTAATCATAGGCACTTTTACCACAATATTTTTATGAATAGCCACCAACTTTTTCCCTTCTGCAATAATGCCATCGAAGTCTGTAGAAATAACTTCCGCACTGATATCCCCATCTACCATTTCGCAAATGGTTTTATAATGCTGCATCACAGCCGCCTCACCCTTGATCCCTTCTTTTGCCATTAGCGATGGGTTGGTCGTAACTCCATCTAAAATGCCTAAATCGTTAGCTTCTTTTATTTGTGCAAGATTTGCAGTGTCGATAAAAAATTTCATTGGAAATGATAGTTTATTTTGTTGTGCGAAGGTATAGTATTAAGTAAAAATTAAAAAGTCAAAAGTCAAAAATATCTATACAAAAATAAGGTGCTTCGGGAAGTAAAATCGGTTTTTACTTTTTACTTTAAAATCTTGATTTTTTTAAATAAAAAATGGCAAGTTACTTACATCGCACCGCTCAACCATCTACCCTTGCTATCTTCCGATCCTGGGGGAGTTCAACAGGAGCTGGTCGTATAAGACTTGCCGGTGCAAATATAGGGATTTTGTTTTAAAGGTTCAAAAGGTTTGGGAGGTTCAAAACCTTTTGAAGGTTCAATATGTTCAAAAGGTTTAACTTGAAGATCAAACTATAAACAAAAAACTATAAACAAACTAATCAACCAATCTCCTAATTCAACATCGGCCTTGTTACAGCAGTTTTTCTGGAATTAATGGTAGACATCCCAATCAATTGATCGTTCCGATCCGTGAAAGATTTATAATAAACCAAAATAGTATACTCATTTTCTGTTTCCCAATAATTTCCTTCTAATTCAGTTTTTATGGCTAGATTTTTTTTATCTACTGCGATATAAGTATAATTATAATAACCTTGCTTTAATAATGCACTGGTTTCATAAGATTCCTTTTCTGTATTGTAGATCATCTTCCACTCCTCATTTAAATTAAACCCGGTGAATGCTCCAGCTAAATAAACGTCTTTATCATAATAAGGAAGATGATCGGGCGGAGAAAAACTGAAATTTATTTTTGCATAATCTCCTTGCCAAAAAGGATTGATACTTTCGAAAGTTGATATATTATACATCCCATTGTAATCAGGGAAATAAATGTATTGTTGCGAAGTCCTGTCTATATCTTTTTTCAAAAAAAACGCTGCATTACGCTCATCATAAATACCACTTTCAATACGATCACTCTGCAACCTGAAACTTCTCAAATCCAACCAACGCCATTCTTTACCACCTGGAAATATCCCGACATTTTCACTATTGTATTCCATTAGATTTCCTCTTACAAATGTTGGAGCTATATCACGCTGAGCATTATCCCAGCGATTATTTTGTAGTACAACGACTTTTACTTGCTGAGCCAAACTGAAGGTATTCGGAATTTTTATATTTACAGAAAAGCGAAGTCGTTGATGCGTATAAAACAACTGGGCAGAAAAAGGCTGAACCACTTCTGCACTTACAATTGCATTCTGATCTACAACAATCATCTGTTTGGTGAAAACTGTTTTAGCAGTGTCTCCATCGAGGTATACTTTCAATAAATAATTCCCTGATCTTGTTGGCACCGCATCCTGACTAGGTAAAAATGCCTGATAATGGGTATACTTTTTATAGGCAATGGAAGCATACCGATATGTAGTAATTCTATTTTGCGTAAACCCTTTGATATAATCGAATGGAGAAAGATTCGCAGGCTTCCAATTGTAATCGCATAAAACATACGTAAAATAATAACTCTTGTAATTACCATCCATATCGTCAAATTCCAATTCGAGTTTATTGCCACTATTCAGATTATAAACAGGTAAACCTTGCTGGTTGCCATATTGAAACAACTGAGCGGTTTTAATATTGGACTTATATACCTTTTCTACGTTTTGAGCGGTTGTATTAAAAGAAAACAAAAAGAAAATTACACAAAAAAAAGTGCCACGATAATAATTGAAATGCATTTACTAATTTAATTATTTTACTTTTGAAAGATAGAAAAAAAACTCGATTGAATACACCATTATTTATTGCTAAAAGAATTGCCCTGAAAAACAGGCATACTTTTTCGAGATTTATCATCAAGCTTGCCATTGGCGCAACCACGCTCAGTGTGGCGATTATGATTGTGGCATTGAGTTTTGTCAATGGATTTCAACAGTCTATCAGTAATAAAATATTTAGTTTCTGGGGCCATATCAGGGTGCAACAAAATCTTGAAGACAAAACAAATATTACTGAAGAATACCCTATTACTCAAAATGACAGTGTAGAAAATTACCTGAAACATATCAAAGAAGTGTCTTCTGTAGAACGCTTTGCTACAAAATCTGCTATTTTAAAATTTGAAACAACCATAGAAAGCATTCTGCTAAAAGGGATTGACAGCTCTTTCAATTTTACCAGAATGGCGCCATTTTTGAGGAATGGAAAGTGGCCACAATTCAAAGACAGCATTTACAGTAAAGAAGTTATGCTCAGTGCATATACTGCAAACCAACTCAATATTAAAACTGGTGATAGTCTGCTAATTTTTTGCTTTAGAACCGATGGCAGTAAAACCGCAAGGAAAATTGTTGTATCAGGCATTTTCAAAACAGGCATTGAAGATTATGACAAGAACTTTGCTTTTTGCGATATCAATCTGATCAGAAAATTAAACAACTGGGAACCCAATCAAATTGGAGGCTATGAATTATTTTTGAAAGATTACCAACAAACAGACAGCATTAACAACTTGATTTATGCCGAGCTTCCACAAACCTGGTATAGCAGGAGTATTAAAGAAATCTATCCCAATATTTTTGACTGGCTAAATTTACAAGGACAGATAAAAAATATATTAATTGGCATCATGACTATCATTGCCGTTATCAATCTCATCACTTGTTTGATAATATTATTGCTGGAGCGCACACAGATGGTAGGCATTTTAAAAAGCATAGGTGCAAACAACTGGCAAATTCAGAAAATATTTCTTTACAACATTTCCATCATTTCACTTGTTGGAGTCGTTGCAGGAACAGTTATAGGATTATTAATTTGCTGGATTCAGGACAAAACCGGATTTATCACACTGAATGAAGAAGCCTATTTCATTTCCAAGGCAAGTGTGGATGTAATTTGGTGGCAAGTCTTACTCATAGACTTTTTTACTTTATTCGTTTGTTTTCTGACCCTTATTATTCCTACTTTTTTAGTAAATAAAATTTCGGTTATTAAGGCCATCAGATTTAAATAAAAGCCTAACTAATTCCTTGTCAACTCATAGATAACAATCGATGTAGCTACGGCGGCATTCAAAGATTCCGCATGACCAATTTTAGGAATAGTAATTTTTTCATGGGCTACATCCAATATCGCATTAGCTATTCCATTGGCTTCATTACCAATTATCACAATCGCTTCGCTTAATGGAGGCATAGCTTTTATTGAAGCACCATTAAGTGTTGTAGCGAGAATTCGTACACTATTATTTCTCAAGAGCCACTCTTCTATATTGGTGTAAATAAGATTAACCCTTGCTAAACTCGACATGGTACTTTGAACGACTTTTGGATTATAGCAATCAACTGTATTCATGGAGCAAACAATATTTTTAACACCAAACCAATCAGCTGTACGAATGATTGTTCCCAAATTCCCGGGATCATTAATATCATCAAGAACAAGCGTAATACAATTATGTACATTTATTTTTTCCTGAGGCATTTTCATTTTAAAAACCCCTACTGCTAGATTGGGTGTTTTCAGGTTTGAAATCTTCAATAGTTCAAAATCTTCGATTACCTGTAACCGTATATTTCCATTTTGAAGCTTATTTTGATCAATAGCACTCGCCCATTCAGATACGGCATAAATCATCTCACATTCAAAGATATTGGTCTGGATTAATTCATTTAAAAGCTTCGGCCCTTCCGCAATAAATGCATGATGTTCATCTCTAAATTTTTTGTGCTGTAAACTTTGAATATATTTGATAGTTGCTTTAGATAACATGTAGCCGTATTTATGTCAAAATTTATATTTAACAGACCAAAAATAATACTATCGGGGGAAATACTCCTGATAATCATTTTAATTGCTTCCTGCGCAAAACCATTTGTCAGAAAAGCCCCAAAGGGAGCTTATTACTTATACCAAAATAAAATAGAAATCGGCAAAGGCGGCGGATTTAGCAAATCAGAAAAGAAAACACTGACCCAGCGATTGTATGTTCAATTGGATGAAAATGCAAAAGTGAAATCAAGACAGAAATTTGTTTTTTTAAAAATGCTAAAACACCCTTCAGTTTATGACAGCAGTTATTCCAGAATCTCCTGTGAAAATATTGCGGCATCTTTATTTCATATCGGATACTACAATGCAAAAGTGACTTTCGGTGCTGATACCAGTAGAAAAAAAGTTTCTGTTACCTACAAAGTCGAATCAGGGAAACCGACTTTAATAGATACCATTTCATACAAACTTCGTCAAAACGGAATAATCCTTTTTAATCAAGATATCAAGAAACATACTTACCTGAAAAAAAATAGTCCTGTTACAAAAGCTGCAGTAATTACAGAAATAGGAAGACTGGTAGATAGTTTCAGAAATAATGGCTATTATAAATTTACTGCGTCAGAATTAAAAATACAAGGAGATACCACCATAAAAGCGTTGACCTATTTTACCGATGACCCTTTTGAACAAATCAACATTCTCGCTGAAGCACAAAAGCAAAGAGACTCCCCCAGAATTAAACTTTCAGTAGTTTTAAATACGACTTCGGATTCCTCGAGATTTAATAGATATTACATCAACAAGATTTGCATCATCAGTGATTATCGTCAAGGCGACGAATGGAATGACAGTAGTTTGAAGAAAGTTCATAGTAAAAATTACGATGTAGGATTTCACAAACAACTCTTCAAAATAAGTCTCTTTGAAAAAAATATTTTACTAAAACCAGGACAGCTTTACAGGCAGAGTGAATATTTCAACACCCTTACCAGTTTAAATAATTTAGGGGTTTGGCAAAGCGTAGATATTCAATTTGAAGAAATTGCATTCCCTTCCAATTTGATAAATGTGATTATTAAATTAACGCCATCTAGAAAATTTGGATTTGAAACAGGTCTGGAACTAAGTTATTCCGCAGCAAGCAATACCAGTAATTTATTGTCAGGTAATTTATTTGGATTGTCCGGAAGCTTATCCTTACTGAACAGAAACCTTGCAAAAGATGCGATAAAAATGACGCATAATTTCAGGGGCGGAATCGAACTAAATAAAAACGTTGGTTTAAAAGGGAAAGTTATCAATTCAAATGAAATAAGTTACAACAACAATACATCCTTCCCAAGATTAATTCTCGCCGCAGTTCCGAATGTATTCATAGGAAAAGCCCTTAAAAATAACGGAGAAAGTTTTATTAATCTGGGAACGTCTTATAACACAAGATTAGACTTATTTAACCTTCAATCTATTAATAGCAGTTTCGGCTGGACGGGTAATAATAAATATAACTGGAAATGGGTCTTTGCGCCAATAAGCATCGGCTTTAGTAATTTATTTAATCAATCTGACAGTTTTAGACATATCCTGAATGAAAACCCCTTTCTGAATTACTCTTACAATTCTGCTTTATATGCTGGAATGAGTTTTAGTTTATCAAAATTCAACAGCCATCTGAACCATCCGAGGAGCTTATCAAAGGAACAATCCATGAAACTCAATCTTGAAGAATCAGGATTAACATGGGGCTTACTACCCTATTTTACAAAATATAAAAGAAGATACATCAAAGGAGATTTCGAAATCAAACACAACATTAAGTATGCAAAATCTACTTTAGCCTTTAGAGGTTTTTTAGGCATTGGGATTCCATTACTTGGCAGCGACACCAATAAAACTTTGCCATTTTTTAAACAATATTTTGCAGGCGGAAGCAATAGTATGAGAGGATGGCCTGTAAGAGGAATTGGCCCTGGCGGTCGACCATTGGTACCATACGAATCAGGCAAAACGATCTTCAATGACCGAACAGGCGATATGCAATTTGAAGTAAACGCAGAATACAGATATGACATTGCTAAAATTATTCCTAACACACTTACCTTGAGAGGCGCGATTTTTACAGATATTGGGAACATCTGGAACATCAACAATACGAAACTAGATGGCACTGCGGATAGTTCACAATTCAATATCAAAACTTTTTACAGTCAATTGGGCGTAACTGCAGGAACTGGCTTCAGGCTTGACTTCAACTACTTTGTAGTTCGACTGGATTTAGGCTTTAGAATCAAAAGACCTGAATTATTTTACTTGAAAGATGGTTGGAATGCTCCCAATATTGGAATTAAAGATGTGTTCAATAAATTATTTTCAAGCGGAGATAATGACGAGTACCGTAAATGGAGGTATGAAAATTTCAATTTTACTATCGGAATTGGCTATTCTTTTTAATAACGAAGAAGACATTACAAACCAGCTTATTTATTATCATTTAATCCTGACATAAATTGATCTATAGTGATGCTATCTCCAATACTAAACTCACCGATTGCTGTTCTGCGAAGTCCACTTAAATAGGCCCCAGATCCTAATTCAGCTCCAAAGTCATTGGCAATACTTCGTATATACGTTCCAGTTGAACAGACTATTTTAAAATGAACAACAGGCAATTCAATTAATGTGATTTCAAAAGAATGAACAGTTACTTTTCTTGATTTCAATTCAATATCTTTTCCTCTTCTCGCTAATTCGTACAAAGGTTTTCCTTCTTGTTTTATAGCAGAATAAATCGGAGGCATCTGATCAATTTCTCCAGTAAATATTTTGGTAGTTGCGTAAATAAGGGCTTCATTTATTTTGGAAATATCTTTTTGTTGTTCTGGCAAACTTTCCAGATCATAAGTGGGTGTTACTGCGCCCAAAGTAAAAGAACCTGTATATTCTTTTTTCTGCGCCATGAATTCATTAATACTCTTGGTAAACTTTCCAGTACACACAATCAATAACCCTGTTGCCAATGGATCTAAAGTGCCAGCATGTCCAACTTTTCGAACGCGAATGATGGATCTTATTTTTTTCACCACATCAAAAGAAGTCCAATGAAGCGGTTTGTCAATCAGTAAAACTTTTCCTTCTTCAAATTGAGATTTCATTTCTTCAGAAATATCAACTTTAATAGAAGAAAACTGGTTTAGAATTCCTTTTTCTTTTAATTCAGCACTATGTTTTTTAAGATAACTCCCCTTTTTACTCAAAATTTTCTCTTTTCAACTAATGATTAATAGGCTCTTGCAAATAAAACTCTTTGTGAACTAGGGTTCCCCGTTAGTATGCATTTTCCGGCTTCAAGTTTATTATCTAAAGGAATACAACGTATAGTAGCTTTCGTTTTTTCTTTTATTTTCTCTTCCGTTTCTGCAGTACCATCCCAATGTGCCGATACAAAGCCAGCTTTATGATCTAACAGATCCACTAATTCTTCCCAGCTATTGGCTTCTCTGATATTTTCATTTCTAAAAGCCAGTGCTTTATTGAAAATATTTGCTTGAATGTCTTCCAATAAATTTTGAATATAAGTAGCGAGGCCATCAAAGCTTACACTTGATTTTTCTTTAGTATCTCTCCTAGCCAGTTCCACCACATTATTTTCGATATCTCTCAATCCCATAGCCACTCTAACTGGAACACCTTTCAATTCATACTCAGCAAATTTCCAACCTGGACGGGCATTATCACTGTTATCATATTTAACTCTAATGCCTAGGGCTTTTAAATTTTTAATTAAACTGGCTACTTTGTCATCAATAATCGGTTTGCTTTCTTCTCCTTTATAAATAGGTACAATTACAACTTGTAATGGAGCGATTCTTGGAGGCATAATCAGACCCTGGTCATCACTGTGAGCCATAATTAAGGCACCGATTAAACGGGTAGAAACACCCCAGCTTGTTGCCCAAACATATTCCTGTTTGTTTTCTTTATTTAAAAACTGCACATCAAATGCTTTCGCAAAGTTTTGTCCGAGGAAATGAGAAGTCCCTGCCTGCAGTGCTTTACCATCTTGCATTAACGCTTCTATACAATAAGTATCTTCTGCACCGGCAAATCTTTCGCTGGCTGTTTTAACACCTTTAATAACAGGAACGGCCATGAAATGTTCAACGAATGCAGCGTATACATCCAGCATTTTTGTCGTCTCTTCGATAGCTTCCTCTTTCGTAGCATGAGCGGTATGTCCTTCCTGCCAAAGAAATTCTGCAGTACGCAAAAACAAACGCGTGCGCATTTCCCATCTCACCACATTAGCCCATTGGTTGATTAAAAGTGGAAGATCACGATAAGATTGAATCCATCCTTTATAGGTATTCCATATAATCGCTTCACTTGTAGGTCTGATGATCAGCTCTTCTTCAAGTTTTGCATCAGGATCCACTATTAATTTACCTTTATTATTAGGATCAGTTTTTAAACGGTAATGCGTAACAATGGCACATTCTTTTGCAAAACCTTCAGCGTTTTTTTCTTCCGCTTCAAAAAGACTTTTCGGCACAAATAAAGGAAAATAAGCATTGACATGTCCGGTTTCTTTAAACATCCTATCCAGCTCGTCTCTCATATTTTCCCATAGCGCATAGCCGTATGGTTTAATAACCATACACCCTCTTACCGCAGAATAGTCTGCTAATTCTCCTTTAATAACAAGATCATTATACCATTGTGAATAGTCTTTTTCTCTTGATGTAATTTCTTTGCTCATAATATTAATTTATAAAAATGGATCAGCTGTTTTCAAAACTCTTGCAAAAATATGGCATTCTTAGTTACTCCATTTTATTGTTTGATTTACATAATTCCTGACTTGGTCAAATTGTGGATTAAACCAAGTTGTTTCTAGATCTTTTTTAAACCAGGTTAATTGGCGTTTTGCATAATGGCGGGTATGTTGCTTTATCAACTCGATGGCTCTTTCCTCATTAATTTTTCCATCAAAGCAATCAAATAATTCTCTATAGCCTACTGTTTGTAATGCATTCAGCGATTTATACTGCTGTAAATTTTTTACTTCTTCTATATGACCTGAAGTAATCATTTCATCAACTCTGTTGTTTATCCGAGTGTAAAGTTCTTCTCTGGGCAATTCGAGTCCTATTTTAATAACATCGAAATCTCTTTCGGCTTTTTTATTGGATTGAAAGGATAATATTGATTTCCCAGTTGATAATGTCACTTCCAATGCCCTCATCATTCTTTGAGGATTTTGCATTTCGCCATTTTTTGCAAATTCAGGGTCATTTTCCTCGAGCATTTCAGTGAGCCATTCTATGCCATTAGCATGATACTTTTCCATAACCATAGTCCTAATTTCTAAAGGAATCTGTGATATGTCATCCATGCCTTCGCAAAATGATTTAATATACAAACCAGTTCCACCAACCATTACAGCAACATTGGACTTTTTAAATATTTCACTTATTGCATCCAATGCATACTTTTCAAAAGTGACTGCATTTATTTGTTCGTGGATAGAATGAGAGTTGATAAAATAATGTTTTACCAAATCCAATTGATCAATAGAAGGCTTTGCTACACCAATATTTAATTCCTTGAAACACTGGCGACTGTCTGCGGAAATTATTTGTGTGGATAGATGTTGGGCTAGTTCAATCGCCAAGGAGGTTTTACCAATAGCAGTTGGTCCTGTAATAATAATGCAAGTATTTTTCATAAGCTGTTTCTGAGTTTGTAAAGAACTCTAAACAAGTAGAAATAAAATTAAAATTCTTCGTTAACATCCTGCGTGCTGTCATCATTTTCAGTATCTGAAGCCTCGTCTTCTTCGCCTTCTTCACTAAAACCATCAATTAATTCATTCGGCTGAAGATCATATTTTTCTTCAATCTCCGCTAATCTTGTATCAATAAGGCCTTTAGTCCCATATTGTGAAGGGCCTAATCCTTCTATTCTGATACATTCTGGATATTGTGTGTTTTTGTTTTCTTCTTTATCTACATTAATCAATTCCACCATAAATCGCCAGTTTTTGACAAAATCATACGCGTAAACAAATTTCTGGTTAGGGTCAGCGATTTGACTGCCAATATTAACATCAGCCATAATTAAAGGCTCCGCTTTATACTCTTTTTCATACTTCTCTAAGGTAATTTCTCTTCCTTGTAGCCATGCATCATTGCTTTTGTAAAAAGTAGCATGATGTTTAGTATCAAACTCATAACTTTTTAAAATAGATAGATGAAGGTCGAAGAAAGTTTGCTGGTGTTTTATTGCAATAACTCTGTAAACACTTTCGTCTTCTTCCCAATAGATTCTGAATTTTAGTATAGCCATAGGTCAAAAATAAGAAAAAAATAAGTAAGTCGGTTAGCGAGTTTAAAAGGTTTGGGATGTTTATTGTTTGTTGTTTATTGTTTATTGTTTGTTGTTTGTTGTTTATTGTTTATTGTTTGTTGTTTATTGTTTGTTGTTTATTGTTTGTTGTTTATTGTTTGTTGTTTATTGTTTGTTGTTTATTGTTTGTTGTTTATT
>CALQJK010000009.1:0-17547 GCA_943330875.1 Chitinophaga pinensis | reverse complement strand
GGTATGTGATGAGTTGGGCGGAGTAGAGGGGGCGGGGTGGTTGGTTGGTGAGTTGATTGGAGGTGAGTTTGAGACTACTTGCCAATCGAATTTCCAAATCAAATTTCTTATAATAAAAAAATCCTCCGAATTGGAGGATTTTTTTATTAAATAGTATGCTAAAATTTATTCGGCTTTTGGTTCTTCAGCAGCAGGAGTTTCTCCTTCGCCAGAAGCGCTGTCCATTTTAGCTTTCAAACCTGCTAAAACACCTAAATCACCTAATGTAGACTTTTCAACTTTTGATTGAATATTCTTCACAGCTTTTTTAGTTTGTTCTACTTCAGTTTTTCTTTCTTTAATTTCAACTTGTTTTTCTTCTTCTTTCTCTTGTTCCCACAAGCGAGTATGACTTAACAAGATGCGCTTATCATTACGATCGAATTCGATAACCATGAATTGAGCTACTTCATCAGCGCCAATCATTCTTTCGTCTTCTTTCATTAAATGACGAGCTGGAGCATATCCTTCTAATCCGTATGGCAATTGAATTACAGCACCTTTTTCATCTTTCTTCACGACTGTTCCTTCGTGAATCGACCCGATAGTGAATACTGTTTCCAAAGAATTCCATGGATCTTCTTCAATTTGCTTATGTCCTAATTGAAGTTTGCGCCCTTCTTTATCAATACTTAAAATGATTACTTCAATTTCTTTTCCAACTTTAGTGTATTCGTTAGGGTTATTAAAGCGTTTCAACCAGCTTAAATCGCTGATGTGAATCATTCCGCCGATGCCAGTTGATAATTCAACAAACACACCATAAGGAGTGATATTTTTTACAGTACCCATATGGCGAGATTGCTCAGGGAATCTTGTTTCAATAGTACTCCATGGATCTTCTGTCATTTGTTTGATAGAGAGACTCATCTTACGTGTTTCTTTATCAAGTGTAACCACTTTTGCTTCATGCTCATCTCCTAATTTGAAGAATTCTTTTGCATTGATTGGTGTGTTAGCCCATGTAATTTCACTTACGTGAACCAAACCTTCAACACCTGGCATAATTTCAAGGAAAGCGCCATAATCTTCGATGTTTACTACTTTACCTTTGATGATTTCTCCTTCTTTAAGATTTTCTGCTAAAGTATCCCAAGGATGAGGAGTTAATTGTTTCAAGCCTAAGCTGATACGTTTTTTATCATCATCAAAATCAAGAACTACTACATTGATTTTTTGATCCAACTTCAATACTTCTGAAGGATGGTTGATACGTCCCCAAGAAATATCAGTGATATAAAGTAAACCATCCAATCCACCTAAATCAAGGAATGCTCCGAAATCAGTGATGTTTTTGATAGTTCCTTCCAATACTTGACCTTTCTCCAATTTGCCGATAATTTCAGCTCTTTGAGCTTCGATATCGCTTTCAATAAGTGCTTTATGAGAAACAACCGCATTCTTAATAGTTTCGTTAATCTTAACTACTTTAAATTCCATTGTTTTTCCAACAAATTGATCGTAATCTGTAACTGGTTTCACATCAATTTGTGAACCTGGTAAGAATGTTTCCATTCCGAATACATCAACAATCAAACCGCCTTTAGTTTTACTTGTAACTAAGCCCGTAACAATTTCGCCGGTTTTGTTAACCTCAACGATTCTTTCCCAAGCCCTGGTAATTCTTGCAGATTTACGACTAAGATGAAGATTGCCTTCTCTGTCTTCTTTTTCTACAACCATTACTTCGATTACATCGCCTACTTTGATGCCGCCTGGAATATCTCTGAATTCATTCAAAGAAATTAATCCATCGCTTTTAAATCCGATGTTTACAACCGCATCAGTTTTGGTTAAAGATTCAATTGTAGCTTGAATCATTTCGCCGTCATTGATTTGTTTGAAAGTGTTGTCGTAAACACTGTCGTATTTTACTTTTTCTTCTTGAGAATAAGAAACGACATTGCGCTTATCACGACTCCAATCGAAGTCATCATGAGGTGTTTCAACATGCTTTTCAGCAACAGGTTCTTTTGTTGTCGCAGTAGCTTCAGCTTCCATAGAAGCAATTGGCTCCTGTTCTTCTGCGTTTAGTTGTTTTGAAATATTAAATGACATAAAATAATCCCGTGGTTTTTTAACGGGGGAGCGAAGGTATAGTTTTTTATGTAAAAAAACGACTGAAGTAGGCAATTTTACTGAATTATTTTCTTTGAAAAGCCTTCCGAAAACTTTTGAATAGTGCCTGTACAATCACCTATTCTTACCTTTTATTAGCTATAAACTCTTCATTTTATGGCTTTTCTGAATATTTCATTTTAAAAATCCTCATTTTTATCCGAAATTCGTGGACATAAATCTTTAATAAATGGCTATTGAAATAAAAGTTCCTACAGTTGGAGAAAGTATAAGTGAGGTTACGCTGGTTAAATGGCATAAAGCTGATGGTGCATGGGCGGATAGAGATGAGGTGATTGCTGAACTGGAAAGCGAAAAGGCGACATTTGAAATTAATGCAGAGCAGGCAGGTGCTGTAAAGCAAATTGCCAAAGAAGGAGATACTTTGTCAATAGGAGATTTGGTATGTACGATTGATACTGCAGCAGAACGTCCGGCCGCTGTTGCTGAAGCCCCTAAAAAAACGGAGAACAAAACTGAGGAAGTAAAAAAAGAACCAGTTTCGGCTACAGATGTTAAGGCTACTCCTGTTGCAGCAGCAATTATTGCGGATAAAAAAATAGACAGCAAAAATATCGTGCCATCAGGATCTAACGGTAAAATTATCAAACAAGATGTTCTTGAAGCATTGACTAATCCCGGAAGAAAGCCGGGGATGACGATGTTTACTAGAAATGAACGTCCTGAAAAGATGAGCAATTTGCGTAAAACCGTCAGCAGAAGATTGGTGGAAGCAAAAAATACAACCGCCATGCTCACTACTTTCAATGAAGTAGATATGAGTGCGGTGATGGAGGTTAGAAAAAGATTTAAAGACAAATTCAAAGAACAACATGGTGTAAATCTTGGGTTTATGAGTTTCTTTACGAAGGCCTGTACTTATGCCCTTCAGGAATTTCCTGCTGTAAATGCTTATATTGATGGGGATAGTGTTTTGTATCATGACTATTGTGATATATCCATTGCCGTTAGTGCGCCAAAAGGTCTTGTTGTTCCTGTAATCAGAAATGCTGAAAGTTTAAGTATGGCTGAAATAGAATCGGCAGTAGTTGAACTTGCTACTAAAGCAAAGAATAATAAATTGACTATTGAAGAAATGACGGGCGGAACATTTACGATAACAAATGGTGGCATCTTTGGATCAATGATGAGTACGCCTATTATCAATATTCCACAAAGTGCCATTTTAGGCATGCATAATATTGTTGAAAGACCAATGGCTGTAAATGGCCAGGTTGTAATTAAACCAATGATGTATTTGGCATTAAGCTATGATCATCGAATTATTGATGGCAGAGAATCCGTAGGTTTTTTAGTAAGAGTGAAGCAGTTACTGGAAAATCCAGCCTTGATGTTATTTGGAAAAGACCCTGTTAATGCCTTACTGGAATTATAATTAGTTCACCTTAAAATAGTAGTCCCGCCAAGCGCGGGATTTTTTCATGAGTAGATTCCATTCGTATTTAACCAATTCAACTATATTGATTGCTTCGTATAAGCCAGGCAGTCCTTTGTCCTATCATTTAAAAAAATATTTCGCAGAGCATAAAAAATTTGGCTCTAAAGACAGAAAAATAGTGTCATCACTTTGTTATGATTATTTCCGTTGTGCGCATTTTTTGGATAAAACATTTTCGATAGATCAATCCATCTTACATGCTGTATTTCTCTGTCAGCAAAAGGAGAATGACATGCTTAAAGAACTTCATCCGGAATTGAATAACCGCATTTCATTGTCCATTCCCGAAAAACTTTCTTATCTACATCTGGGGGTTAAAAATGTGTTTGCTTTCCAAGAGGAATTGTCTTCCGAAATTGATGCATCATCTTACGCAGCATCTTTTTTTAAACAGCCATCTTTATTTCTCCGCGTAAGGCCTCATAGAAAAAAAGTAGTTGTAGAGGCACTTCAAAAAGCGTCAATTGTATTTGAAGAAATAGGAGAGGATGTTTTCAAATGTAGTAATAGTGCAGGTTTAGACAAGGCATTGCGAATTAATAAGGATGCTGTTATTCAGGATTTTAATTCACAACGGGTATTTGATTTCTTTAAGGATATGCCGTTAAATACTGAAAATGAGATCCATACTGTTTGGGACACTTGTGCTGCCAGCGGTGGAAAATCTATTTTGTTGCATGATCGGTTGAAAGGAAAGATAAGACTAACGGTGTCGGATGTAAGAGCAAATATATTAGCTAATTTAACCCAAAGGCTTCAGCAATCCAGGGTTGATATTTTCAAGAAATTTATACGAAATCTTTCGGTGTCATCAGGCTTGGAAAAACAGGAAAAATTCTCGATAATTATTTGTGATGTCCCTTGTACTGGAAGCGGAACATGGGGGAGAACTCCTGAGCAATATTTTAGTTTTGATAAAAACGGCCTTCCAGCTTTTGTAAAAAAACAACAATCCATTATTTCCAATGTAATTCCCCATGTGGAGTCCAATGGGCTTTTTTTCTATATCACTTGCTCTGTGTTTAAAGCCGAGAATGAAGAAATGGTAAAGTTTATTGAATCACATTCAGCATTGAAATTGGTTCGTATGAATTATTTGAAAGGCTATGAATGTGAGGCGGATACTATGTTTGTTGCTGTTTTTCAGCTTATAGCTTAACAAATTTCTTGGTTAGTATCTTTTCATGGTCCGCATAAACTTGTATGTAGTAAATTCCTTTGCTGAGATGGGATAAATTTATGTTGTTTATGGCTACTCCTGCGTCCTGCGTGTAATTTTTTGTAAATACTGTTTGCCCGAGATTATTTTGTATTACAACTTCAATAGCTGTTTTATTAATTCTGTCAATTTCGATATTCAGTGTTGTACTTACTGGGTTAGGTGAAATGCGGATATTGTTATGTTGTTCCAGATTAGGGTTGCAACTAATATCGTAATTTATTTCAGCGCTATCTATATAATACGAAGTATCAGTGCCAATGGAAACTTTGAATCTGTAATTCGCTTTAGTAATATCCAGGCCATACAAATCATCAATATAATGGAATGTATGCCATCCATATTGATCATTATTAGAGAGTGTTGTTATAATGGTATCATTATTATCGCTGGATAATTTTCTTTCAATTTCAATAGTCATTGTATTGTCGGTCTTGATGGAAAGATCAAGTATAGCCTTACATTGATTGAAATTAATTTGTTTTGAAAAATATTTTTTCTGAAGCATTACGAATGCTTTCTTAGCATCTGGAATCCCATAGCCCATTCTGTTATTGGGTGTATTTGCAATCGAAGCGCTTTGTTCCAGTGTTTTGATGATTTCCATATTAGACGCTTCAGGGAATGCTTGCCAGAGGCAGGTGGTAATGCCGGCCATATTCGGACAAGCAAATGAAGTGCCATTGCTGAACATGGGCATTCCGGTAGAACTATTTGCTACAACTGCGTTTTCTCCAATTGCTACTGCAGAAGGCTTGATTTGATTATTGCTGTTTGGCCCATAACCACTAAATGCCCCAATAATACCTGTACTATCAACAGCTCCGATGGTGAAAGCGCTGTCTGCATCGCCTGGAGTGAGAATATAATGCCAGGAGTTATCACCTTCATTTCCGGCAGACACCACCATTAGCAATCCTTTCTTTGCTGCGTAATTGACAGCCCTCGCACTGATGGTTTTATTGCCATTCATATCATTATAAGTGTAATCGAAAATTGAACTATCGAATGTGTTGTACCCTAATGAAATGGAACAAATATCGACGCCAAGGCTGTCGGCTTTTTCTGTAGCTGCGGCAAGATTATGTTCTTCAATTGGGTATTCAGAGTTGATATCTTCTGATCTGAATAAATAGAATGATGCCTGAGGAGCTGTGCCAATAAATACGCCAGGCAGATTTGCTGCAATGGCGCTTAAACACTTCATGCCATGGTTATCGTCGTTAGAGACGTCTGCGTTATTGCTGACAAAATCCCATGTGCCGAGGATCTGATTGTGACTTCGTATACTGTCAAACGTTGGTAAGGTATTGTAATGATAGAAACCGGCATCGATTACGGCAAGTTGCATTCCATTTCCTTTAAATCCATGGTTGTGTAAAAATTCTCCTTGGTGTATTTCAATTTGTTTTGCTGAGGTGCCATAGTTGTAAAAATCTGCCGAAGTCTCCCTTGCTGTAATGTTGCTATTGCTGATAGGTGTAGTATTTTCCAGCTCAGTTTTGTTTTTTACAGGCAAATACGATTTAGCAGCAATCGCTTGTGTTTGTTCAACAAAAGAGAAAGAATTTATTTTCGCCAATGCTTGGATATCATTTGTAGAAATAGCAATTTGATTCAGCCATTTAGACTTATTAAGTATACTAACGTTTCCGGATAGCCTAATACTATCGATATAGCTTTCTGTTATAGGTAAATCTGTAGAATCAATGTTGATATTGTATCTCAGGCGTCGGTCTATAGCTCTCTGTGTCAAAAAAAGAGAGGGGTTGCTTACCACATAAGAATTGAGTCCTTTGTTGTTGAATTTTATAATATACCTGCTGATTTGGGCGTTTGTGCCCAGGCAAGTAAATAAAATTAAAAACAGTACTGAGGGTCTAATCATTATTTTTTTTGACTTTATTATTTAGTATCATAAGCCCATTTAACCCAGGTCGCTCCCCAGGTAAAACCTCCTCCAAAAGCTGCCAGAATGATATTGTCTCCTTTGTTTAATTTTTTCTCCCATTCCCACAGGCATAAAGGAATAGTGGCTGCGGTGGTGTTGCCAAATTTCTGGATATTAATCATGACTTTTTCTTTAGGCAAGTTCATTCGATTCGCAGTGGCATCAATAATTCTTAAGTTTGCCTGATGAGGAACAAGCCAGGCAATATCATCAGCGGTGAGGTTGTTTTTCTGCATCAATTCATAGCTTACATCGGCCATTCCTTTTACTGCAAATTTGAATACTGTTTGTCCTTCCTGATAAATATAATGTTCTTTGGCCATTACCGTTTCAACGGTAGAAGGCTTTAGAGATCCGCCTGCTTTCATGTGTAAGAAATTCCTCCCGCTTCCATCACTTTTTAAAATGCTATCCAAAACGCCAACGCCTTCTTCATTTACTTCAAGTAAAACTGCACCTGCGCCATCTCCAAAGATGATACAAGTCGTTCTGTCACTATAATCCACAATCGCACTCATTTTATCCACACCTACCACAATGATCTTTTTGTATCTTCCAGATTCAATCATTGAAGTGCCTAATGTAAGTGCATAAAGAAATCCTGAACATGCAGCACTTACATCGAAGCCAAATGCATTTTTTACGCCTGCTTTATCACTGATGATATTTGCAGTTGCGGGGAAAAACATATCGGGAGTAACGGTTGCACAAATCACACAATCGATTTCATCAGGACTGATGCCACGTTTTTCTATCAAATTCTTTACAGCTTCAGCCCCCATATCACTACTGGCGAGGCCTTCACCCTTTTGGATTCTTCTTTCATCAATACCTGTACGAGATTTTATCCACTCGTCGTTGGTATCCACCATCGTTTCCAATATTTTATTTGTTAACCGATATTCCGGCACATAGGCGCCAACAGCTGTAATGGCAGCATAGATTTTTTCCATAATTTATTAGTTTATTATTTTTAGGAGTCGTAAAATTAACACAAAAATCATTCAACTCTTTTTAAATGCTATAGATGGCAAAATATCCTTATTTTCGCTAACACCAGAATAGAAAAATATGTACGCTTATTTGCAAGGAAAATTTACTTTTAAAAGTGCTACTCAGGTTTTTTTAGATGTAAATGGTGTTGGCTATGAAGTTAACATCAGTTTGAATACATTTACATCCATTCAAAAACTGAATGAGGGCAAACTCTATACTTTTTTACAGATAAAAGAAGATGCTCATACTTTGTTTGGGTTTTTCGAGAAAGAAGAAAAAGAAATGTTCCTGCTTTTAATAAGTGTTTCCGGGGTGGGTGCATCGACAGCAAGAATGATGCTTTCTTCGATGAAATCAGATGAAGTGGCAAGGGCCATCATTCAAGGGAATGCCAAATTACTTGAAAATGTAAAAGGTATCGGAAAAAAAACCGCGGAAAGACTTGTGCTTGAATTAAAAGATAAAGTAGGCAAACAAGCGAATAATTCTAATTCAATGCCTAACTTTGCTTCTAGTATTGAACAAGATGCCGTAATCGCATTAACGGGGTTAGGGATATCAAGAGCTCAGGCAGAACAATCTATTCAAAAAGTTATTCGCGTTGAACCTAATATAACCATCCTTGAAGAATTAATAAAAAAAGCATTAAAAGCCATTTGACAAAATTCTACATTAATCGTTTCGCTGAATGTTGCTTAACAGAAAATTACATCGTACTTTCTTGAAGAATTTCGCATGCTTTATAATAGCCGGCATGGTCAACATTTTTTGTGTCAAAGCCAATCCGGTTTTTACATCAGACCATAATGCTGATACGGCTATAACGCCCTCTATACTTCACTATCCTCTTACAGACAGGCGTGGGGATAATCTTTCAATAAATAATTACAATAGTTTTGATTTATTCAAGCCATCTGATCTTAGAGATTCTATTGTTTATGATATTGATTCCCGCAGATATATTGTTTATGAAAAAATCGGCAATCACTATTTCAGAACGCCGGTGAGTTATTCTTTTAATGAATACTGGAGCATTAAAAATAGAAAAGCCGAAGTTGATTATTTCCAAAAAAGAGGAAATACTACAAGTATCTTAAACAGAGGCAAGTATTTTAAGCCAAGATTAAATCTAACTGACAATCTTTTCAATCGATTATTCGGTTCGGGTAAAATAGAAATTTCGCCACAAGGGAATGTTGATGTTACAGCCGGTTATCAGGGACAGAAGATTGATAATCCTACGCTTCCTGAGAATGCAAGAAAAAGTGGCGGACTGGATTTTCAAATGAATGCCCAACTTAATGTAAATGCGAATATTGGTGATAAATTGAAGTTTCCAATAAATTACAATACACTCGCCAACTTCGATCTGGATAACCAGTTAAAGTTAGATTACTCAGGAAAAGATGACGAGATTTTAAAAAGATTTGAAGCCGGAACCATAAATTTTTCTTCAAAAGGGACACTCATTCCTGGAGCACAGCAGCTTTTTGGTTTGAAAACACAGCTTCAATTTGGAAAGCTATTCATTACAGGGGTTTTAGCTAATCAGAAATCTCAGCGTCAAAGCGTCAATCTTCAAGGAGGCTCTTCAGCAACTCCATTCGAAATAAAAGCTGATGATTATGAAGAAAACAGGCATTTCCTTGTTGGGCAATATTTCAGAAAAAATTACAATAAGTTGATGTCAAATCTTCCTGCAGTGATTTCGCCGATTCAAATTCTGCGAATGGAAGTTTGGGTTACCAATAAAAATGGTACTACTATAGAAACACGAGACGTGGTTGGGCTAGCAGATCTTGGAGAGTTTACGCCAAATTCGCCGAATGTTTCCGTTCTCACCGGATTAGATATTCCCAGCAATACAACGAATGATTTATTGACTAATATTTTAGGGCAACCTAATTCAAGGAATTCAGCCTTGATTTATAATAACCTACTGAATTTATCATTGAGTCCTGTACAGGATTTCGAAAAAACTTTTGGGAAAAAATTAGATTCCACCCAATATAGTTTTAACAGGCAAATAGGCATGCTGTCCTTAAGCCAGCCCTTGCAAACAGATGAAGTTTTAGGTGTTGCCTATCAATATTCTTACAGAGGCAGGATCTATCAAGTGGGCGAGTTTTCTCAGGATGTTCCACCAGATAGTTCATCGTCATCACAAAAAGTTTTATTTTTAAAATTACTAAAAGCCACTTCTCAACGTCCTTCATTGCCCATATGGGGCTTGATGATGAAGAATGTTTATACAATAGGGTATGGTACACTTTCCCCAGCCGATTTCAAACTGGATGTTTTATACCAGGAGCCAGGCTTGGGGTCTAAAAGGTATGTTCCATTCGGAGACAAAAATCTCGGTTCTCCAATAATATCTTTAATAAACCTTGATAGATTAAATAGCCAGTCTGATCCACAGCCAGATGGGGTATTTGATTTTGTTGAAAACTTCACCGTTGTTTCACAATATAGCCGGGTTGTTTTTCCGGTACTAGAACCGTTTGGTAAAGATTTAGCGAGCCAGATTTATACCTCAGTGCCACTAACGGCAAAGGACACCTTGTTTTATGCATTGTATGATTCCATTAAATCCACTGCCCAGCAATATCCGAATTTGAATCGGTTTGTATTGAAGGGAACGGCAAAAACTTCTGGAACTTCTGAAATTAGTATTGGGTATAATATTCCAAAGGGATCAGTAACGGTAACGGCTGGAGGCAGAAACTTGCAAGAAGGAATTGATTATGACATCAATTACGATTTAGGAACAATCAAAATGATTAATCAGGCGATCTTGAATGCAGGGTTGCCTGTACAAGTGAATTTTGAAAACAATGCAAATTTTGGAATGCAACAAAAGAATTTCATGGCATTGCGACTTGATTATTTAGCTAAGAATACAGCAAAAGAACAATTAACTATTGGTGGAACTATCGTAAGATTAGGAGAAAGACCATTCTTCACAAAAGTCAATTATAACGAAGAGCCCATAAGAAATACCATGTACGGACTTGATGTGAACTATCGGAAAGAAACGCCAAGACTGACGAAAATTTTAGACAAACTTCCCTTCTACAGTACCACTGCATCTTCCAGTATCAATACCTATTTTGAAGGGGCTTATTTAAAGCCTGGCCATGCTCCACAAATTGGAAGAGGCAGCAATGGGGTGGTTTATATTGATGATTTCGAAGGCAGCAAATCTGGAATAGATTTAAGATTTCCCGCTATCAGCTGGGCCTTAGCTTCAACTCCAGCTCATGCCACAGCAAGAGGCACCAGCAATGAATTATTTCCGGAAGCGATATTGAACAATAATTTGGATTATGGGAAGAGCAGAGCGAAATTGGCCTGGTATCAAATAGAACAAACCCTTCAACAAATAGATGCGCCAAATAATCCTATCTCTGATCGAAATGAATTAAGTGATCCACGGGTAAGAGGAGTTTATCAAAAAGAAATCTTCCCTCAAAAAACTACAGGATTTGGCGAAAGTCAATTGACAACTTTTGACTTGGCCTATTACCCTCATGAAAAGGGTCCATATAATTATGATAATTACAAACCAAAGCTGACTTCAGATGGGAAATATCTTTCTGGAGCTCCCAATTTTGGAGGAATCATGAGGAGCATTGACCAGCCGGATTTTGAAACGAGTAATATTGAGTTTATAGAATTCTGGATGCAGGATCCATACATTTTACCTCAATATAATGCCTCAACTGGGGGGAAATTATATTTCAATTTGGGGAATATTTCTGAAGATATTTTAAAGGATGGAAAAAGATTTTATGAAAATGGGTTGCCTACTCCAAATATTCCAGCATCAGTAGACAATTCAGTTTGGGGCAGGGTGCCGAGAAATCCTATACAGGTAACAAATGCTTTTAGCAACAATCCAGATGACAGAGCTTATCAGGATGTGGGCTTAGACGGCTTCAGTGATGGTGATGAAGATACTGCACGTGCTGTGTATTTGAATCAATTAGCAACTGATTTCGGTACTACTTCAGTAGCGTATAAAAATGCCTTAAAAGATCCTTCAAGTGATGATTACAAGAACTACAGAGATGCAGGGTTCTCCGGAAGCGATGGCATTTTGGCACGGTATAAAAACTTCAATAGCCCTGATGGAAATTCGCCCATTTCTAACGGGGGGCAATTCTCTTCAGCTGCAACACTTTATCCTGATGCAGAAGATTTAAATAAAGACAACACTTTAAATGAAACCGAAGAGTACTTTCAATATGTAGTAGATATCAAACCGAAAAGTGCAACAGAAATGCTTATCGGCAACAACTTTATTGTTGATAAAAAAGAAGTTGCAGTAGGGCTGGTTAATGGTACTACAAGAAATGAAACTTGGTACCAGTTTAGAATTCCAATAGGAAGCTATGATAAGAAAATTGGGAATATTCCTGATTTTAAATCAATCAGATTTATCAGAATGTTTATGACTGGATTTGAAGATGATGTGGTTGTACTCAGATTCGGCTCCTTGCAGTTGACAAGAAATACCTGGCGTAAATTTCAATACAAAATCGATTCGACAGGAATTTATTCACCTACATCTTCAACATCATTTAATGTGGAAGCTGTTAATATAGAAGAGAATGATAGCCGTTTACCATTGCCTTACAGAACTCCAAAAGATATTGAGCGCGCACAAACCCTAAGTAATAATGGAGTTAATTTACTTCAGAACGAACAATCCTTGAGTTTGAGTTTTTGTAATTTGAGAAAAGGAGATGCAAAGGGTGTTTTCCAGACTTTTGCAAATAGAGATTTGAGGAAATTCGGGAAGTTGTCTATGTACATCCATGCGGAACAATCTCAAAATCCTGCAAATACTATTTCAAATAAAGATTTAACAGCAGTAATAAGAATAGGTACAGATTTTGTCGGTAATTATTATGAAGTAAGAATTCCGCTTAATTTAACTCCATTAAATTCAGGGTTGAATCCCGATTCTGATGAGTACAATGATTCTTTATGGAACCCTGGCAATTCGTTGGACGTTGATTTGGAACAATTGACCAAAATAAAACAAGCCAGAAATTTATCAAGTACTCCTCTTGGTCAACTGTTCAAACAGCTTCAAGCTAACGGTCACACCTATTCGGTGATTGGTAATCCAAATTTGGGTGAAATCAGAGGCGTTTTATTAGGCGTAGAAAACACAAGTTCAACAGCACCTACAGGTTCTTGCGGACAGGTTTGGCTTAATGAATTAAGACTTTCTTCTCTTGATGAAAGAGGAGGGTTTGCAGCTTTGGGAAGGGTAGATATCAATTTAGCTGATTTAGGAACAGTATCTCTTTCTGCGAATATGCACACAAAAGGATACGGCACTTTGGAACAACGAGCCACTGAAAGATACCTCGATGATTTTATACAGTACGACATTGCCACTAATCTGGAGCTGGGGAAATTACTGCCTAAAAATATTGGATTGTCTGTTCCTTTTTATGCCAGTTATACACAATCAGTGAGTACACCAGAATATGATCCTTATGATTTAGATATTAAGTTTAAGGAAAAACTAAATACCTCTCCAAAATATCAACGTGATTCTATACGTAATAATGCTATTGATTTTACTTCTGTAAAAACAATCAACTTTACCAATGTCAAGAAAAATAAAACCAATGGAAAGTCTCCCAAAATTTATGACATAGAAAATGTAGACGTTAGTTATTCTTACATTAAAACAAAAAGTCACAACCCGCTTATTGAAAACAATGAAGTTACCCGACACCGTGCCGCACTTGGATATAATTTCTCACCACAGCCAAAATATTTTGAGCCCTTCAAAAATATATTTAAAAAATCTAAAAACAAATGGGCGACGTTAGTTAAAGAGTTTAATCTTGGCTACATGCCTTCGCAATTGAGTTTCAGGGTGGATATGAGCAGGCAGTTTGGCGCAATACGTCCAAGAAGTGTTGGCGAATCAAAATATGCTATACCTGAAACTTATGACAAGTATTTCACCATGCAGCGTGACTATGTGATGCGTTGGAATTTTACCCGCTCCATAAATTTCGATTTTACAGCCACCAATAATTCCAGAGTAGATGAGCCATCAGGCAGAATCGATAATAAAGCTAAGAAGGATACCATTTGGAATAATTTCCTAAAAGGCGGAAGAAGTACAACATACAGCCAAACAGCAAATTTCTCTTACACGGTGCCAACGGCTAAGATTCCACTATTGGATTACACCACAATGAATATCAGATACCAAGCCGTATATAAGTGGATTGGCGCATCTCGCTTAGCAGTGAATCTCGGAAACTTTATTGAAAATGGTCAACAGAAAGAAGCTACTGTACAATTTGATTTTAATAAATTGTATCAGAAATCTAAATGGTTGCGTCAATTAGACCAGCCTTCCAATATAGAAGATAAAGAAAAATGGAAACATCGGATTACTAAAATCAAGGATTCCGTCTTAACCAAATCTGGAAAAAAAGTATTGAAAACAAGAAGAATCCTCGATAAATCTGCAGTGCCTTATCTTAATGGCGGCATGAAAATATTTGGGAAGTTGTTGACAAGTTTAAAATCGGTGAATTTTTCTGCTTCAGAAAATGCCAGTACCAGACTTCCTGGTTATACAGACAGCAGTCAATTTTTTGGACAGAATTTCAGAAGCTCGGAACCTGGCTTTGATTTCATTTTAGGCAGGCAACCTGATACCAATTGGCTCAACAGAAAAGCCGCAGCAGGCGTGTTCACAAGAGATAGTTCTTTCAATGCTTTAATACAGCAAAACATAGATCAAAAGCTAACATTAACAGCCCAATTTGAGCCGTTCCGTGATTTTAATGTAACTATCAATTTTAGTAAAAGTTTCAGCAAAAATTACAGTGAGACCTTCCGTTTTATTGATACTTCATTAAATGGACAAAATCCAGATTTCAAACATCTTAATCCACTTGCTGGTGGAGGTTTTGATGTGTCTTATGTTGCTTTTAAAACATTGTTTGCCAAGTTTGATCCAAACAGAATATCTGAAACTTTCCTGACTTTTCAGAATAACAGAGCAATATTATCACAGCGTTTAGGTAAAGAAAATCCATATAGTGCAAGTCGTCCTGTAGGAAGTGATGGATTTTATTATGGGTATGGAAAATATGCGGTAGATGTATTGATTCCTTCATTCATCGCAGCCTATACAGGACAAGATCCAAATAAAGTGGGACTATTAAAACAATCAAATCCTAATCTTAAAGCAAATCCATTTAAAGCCATTTTGCCAAATCCAAACTGGAAATTAGATTACAATGGATTGAGCAAAATAAAACCACTGGATAAGATTTTTACTTCATTTACCATAAGTCATGGTTACACTGGAAATCTAAGTATGAATGGATTTACATCAGCGTTACTTTATCAGGATGTTTCCAGCTATGGTTATCCTTCATTCTTTGATACCACATCAAAGAATTTTATCCCTTTTTTCTTAATTCCTAACATTAGTATTCAGGAACAATTCTCGCCATTAATAGGAGTGGACATGATGTTTGTAAATCAAGTTCAAGCGAAGTTTGAGTATACAAAAACCAGGCAATTGAGTTTGAGTTTGAATGATTACCAGTTAAGTGAAGTGCGTACCACAGAGCTTGTATTTGGAGCGGGATATCGTAAAAAGGGATTGAAATTATTTGGCGGATTAAAATTACCTGCTTTTTTAAGCAAGAATAAATCAGGCAAATTGGATAATGAAATCAACTTCAGAATTGATTTTAGAATTAGAGATAATGTAACTTCTAATAGCAGATTGGATCAGGAAAGTAATTTTGCGACAGGAGGAAGTAAAGAGGTTACGATCAGTCCAACGATAGATTATTTTTTAAGCAATCGTGTCAATATTAAATTGTTTTACGATCGCAGAAAAGTGAAGCCGTATATTTCGTCAAGTGCTCCTACAACTAATATTCGCGCAGGTATTCAAATTAGAATCTCGTTGACACAATAATTATTTTGTATGGCGATTGTTTTATTCGGAAACTTTTTTGGGCGAGAAAATGGCGACATAACCACAAAGATCTTTTTTTCTTTTCTTATTAACCTGAAGCGCTTTAATCATATGGAATTCAGATTTTGACGGAATTATTCTGGCGTTGGTTATATTTCCTTCAGCATCTTTTGCTAATTTTTTCTCATGGAAAATTTGATCTTCTTCCCAATCATAAACGGTTACTTCGTAAAGAGTTGAACTTACATCACCAATGAATACAAATTGGTAAGCTGTATTTTTTCTTAATGAAACAATGATAGGCATTTCGTAGCTACTCTCCATTGTTATACTTGTTTCTTTCGCTACGTCATATCCGTTTTTTGAAAAAAATATTTTAATACTATCCGCCTGATGAGAAATGAATTCATTTTCACAAGGTTTTTGTGCAATAATATCCTGGCACAAACTTTTGTAGGTAAAAGCAATTAGAAATAACAGCAGTAGTAGGGTGCTTTTTGTTTTCAACAGTTTAAATATTTTTATGGTAATAGTAAGTGCCGGCTTGCTGTGTACAGGTAATGATAAGTTCATTGATACAAACATGGTCGGGGAGGGAAGCGGTGTAAAAAATAGTATCTGCGATATCTTCTGCTGTTAAAGGTTTGAATCCATTGTAAATAGCATCAGCCTTGCATGCATCACCTTTAAATCTCACCAATGAAAATTCTGTTTCTACAGCACCAGGATGTATCGCGGTAACTTTTATACCATATTTCAATAAGTCAATGCGCATGGATTTACTAATGGCATCAACTGCAAATTTGCTGGCGCAATAAATATTTCCATTTTCATAAATTTCTTTTCCTGCAATAGATCCGATATTAATTACATGCCCCTTTTTCTCTTTTATAAAATGTGGCAGAAGCGCTTTGGTGATATAAAGCAAACCGTTTACATTGGTATTCATCATAATCTCCCAGTCATTAATATCAGAAGTGTCAAAACTATCGCGCCCTAAACTTAATCCGGCATTATTAATCAGTATATCAATAGCTTTCCATTCAGCTGGCATGGTTTCAACCGCATCAAAAACCTCTTTTTTATGTTGAATATCAAAGCAAAGCGTATACACCTTAATGTTATATTCATGCTCGAGAGTTGTTTTTATTTTCTCCAATCTTTCTTTTCTTCTTCCAGTAATAACGATATTGTAGCCAGCTGCTGCGAAAACGGCTGCACAAGCATTTCCAATTCCAGATGTTGCCCCGGTGATAAATACAATTTTATTCATAGTTGGTGTGTATATAAGAGGTTATGTAAAGTTCACAATTTAATTAAAAATGAGGGAGTGTTATCATGATTTCTCGCATGAATAGGCAATAAAATTCGACAAGAGTATTCCCGTTTCCTTTGCCTCTTCTAACATGCCCATATGCGCACTTTTTTTTAAGATACTGATAAAGGAACATGCTGGCATCCGACTTTGCTGAATGCTGTGTTGTATTGGAATTAATTTATCATAGCATCCTGCAACAAATAGCATCGGTTTTTGAAGGTTCTTTAATAAGGAACTTTTATCTTTTCGATGAATCATAGCTTGATAATATTGCACAAGTGTTGCTGCTGAAATGCAGCCTCCATTTAACAACTGTTGTTCTATTTCAATTGTTGATTTTCCCTGATCTGTATATAAGTTGGGTATAATTGTTTTTAAAAAAGCAGCTGCTCCATGATCTTGAATAAAAGAAATGGCTTTTTTTCGGGTGGCTATTTTCACTTCATCATCGGCAAAGGAAGTG
>CALQJK010000008.1:0-17744 GCA_943330875.1 Chitinophaga pinensis | reverse complement strand
GCTCTTTTTATCAAACATACAACAGAGTTATGGACGGGCATTCCTGTTTCAGTGGGTGTAGCGCCTACCAAAGTATTATCTAAAGTGGCCAACAGATTAGCGAAGAAAGATAAGTCAGGAACAAAAGGTGTTGTAGTGCTTCAAACCTTGGAGCAGCAAATAGAGGCCTTGCGAAAAACAGCTGTAGAAGATATTTGGGGCGTTGGTCATGCGGGCTCAAAAATGTTGCGCATGTTTAATGTTAATACCGCCTGGGATTTGCGTAACAGGAGTGAACAGTGGGCGCGAAAAAACCTGGGCGGTGTAGTTGGAGTAAGACTAATAAAAGAATTGAACGGAATGCCTTGTATAGAAATGAAAAATCCATTGACAACAAAAAAAATGATTGCCACTACAAGAATGTTTGGTAAGCCCGTTTATGAATTAAAAGAACTGAAGGAAGCTGTTGCGACTTACATTACTCGTGCGTCAGAAAAATTAAGAAGACAAAGTAGTGCAGCAAGTGCGTTGAGTATATTTCTCGTACATAGCGACAATCGAAATCAACAGGAATATGCACCATCTTCAAGGTCGTCTTATATTACGCTGCCATCGGCTACTTATTTAACCAATGTACTGATTGCACATGCGATGCCTTTGGTAGAAGCACTTTATAATAGCGGGAGTAAATATATTAAAGCAGGTGTTGTACTTGGAAATATTGTTCCTTGTGATATGATTCAGTTTAATCTTTTTGAAGCGCCGGAATCTGCAAATGCAAAACAATTGATGCACATGATTGACAATATCAATTTCAGTATGAGAAATGATATTTTAAAATTCGCTTCAGCAGGAACGAAGAAGAACTGGAAGATGCGCCAGGAAATGAGGAGTAAAAGATTTACAACACGATGGGAGGAGCTGTGTATTGTTAAATAGTAAAAGAATAAACTCCAAACTTATTTTCCCTGTTTTATTTGATTAGCTTTTATAAAGAGACAGCTTCATTTTATTCAACATTTTTTCTCATTAAAAATTGTCTGATTATCTTGCGCCAACAAAATCAAGTGTATAATAATGAATCCTTTCGTAGAAAAAATAAAAATTGAAATAGAGCATCTTCGGCAGCAAATTATACATCATAAAGTATATGCTGTGATGAATAGCATAGACGATTTAAATATTTTTATGAAGTACCATGTTTTCGCGGTATGGGATTTTATGTCGTTATTAAAATCGCTGCAAAATAATCTTACTTGCACTTCCGTTCCTTGGTTTCCTAAGGGGTCAGCAGATACTCGTTTTTTAATTAATGAAATTGTTGTAGGAGAAGAGTCTGATGTAGATATGAACGGTGTTAGAATGAGTCATTTTGAAATATATCTTAAGGCAATGGAACAATCAGGAGCCTCAACTTCAAGCATCATTACATTTATTAATGAATTAAAAAAATCAACGCCGTTCTCAACAGCGTATAATATTGCAAATGTGCCAACTGCCGCTCAGCAGTTTGTTGATTATACATTTAAAGTTATTCAATCCGGAAAACCTCATTTGCAAGCTGCAATATTTACATTTGGAAGAGAGGACCTGATTCCAGGAATGTTTACGTCGATCATTAATGATTTGGATAAAAACTTACCGAATACTGTTTCCATATTCAACTATTATTTGGAAAGACATATTGAAGTTGATGGCGATCATCACAGCCATCTTGCACTTGAAATGACATCAAATCTTTGTTGCACAGATGAGCAGTATTGGAATGAAGCTACAGAAGCTACTATAGCGTCATTACAAAGCAGAATCCAATTATGGGATGGTGCTTACGAAGAGATGATGACAATGAAGAAGTAGGAATTATTTTCTATTCCCATCTACATCCAACTCTATAATGTCATAACCGAACTTCTGTAAACCCGGAAGTATTTTTTCTTTATCGCCTACTAAAAGAATGTTCATTTTGTCGGTTTGGATCCATTTCTTAGCTAATGCATCAACATCAGATTTGCTGATATTTTCCAAAAGGCTATTTTGAATATCAATATAATTTCCCTCTAGATTATTTTCTAATAAACGATTGATGAACCCTGATTTTTGACCAGGCGTTTCATATTGCAAAGCATCTCTTTGTCCGATGGCACTTTTCATAAACGCAAGCTCTTCATCTGTAATTCCTTTGTTGGCATAATTGTTCATTTCTTTAAACACCTCAGTTAAAGCACTGTCTGTAGCATTGGCTTTGATACCAGAGCTGAAAGTATATTCAACACTATATTTGCTGCCACTGAAGTTTGATCTTGCACCATAAGTCCATCCTTTATCTTCTCTTAAATTTAAATTCAATCTGCTGTTGAAATTTCCACCCAATACATAGTTCATTAAATCTGCCATGTAATATTCCCCGGTCAAATCATATTTGATATCTACAACCTTTCCTACACGAAATTCTGTTTGTGCAGCTTTCGGAACATCAATAAGATATATGCTCGTTTTTGCAACTGGACTTACTGCATTAGGTTTCGTAATGATGATTTGCTTATTGGGAAGTTTATTCAGGAAAGTAAGTTTGGGTAAAATTTCTGATTCTTTGATATCTCCAACAATCACGATTTTGGCGTTTTGTGATGTTAAGTAATTATCATAGTAAGATTGAATATCAGACAGCTTCAAGTTCTTTATAGAATATTCGGTTCCATTATCATTCATCCCTAAGATATTATCTGCACCGTAATTAATTTTACTAAATACAGTGCTTGCAATTGTCGCTGGTTGAGATTTAGCTTGCTTGAAACTTTCTAATGCTTGTTTCTGTAAGCGGTTGAAGGCATCTTGTGTAAAATTAGGTTGCAACAATCTTTCTTCCAGTAGTTGTAATGTTTTATCAATATTCTTTTTTAAAGTTTGCATGCTGAAACGCATTCCATCAATGGTATTGTTTACACTAATACTGCTTCCTAATTTCTGTAACTCAACACTCATTTTTTCTGCTGAGTAATTCTTAGTGTCTTCATTAAGCATACTTCCTGCAAATCCTGCGAGGCCAATCTTAGCAGTGTCTGTGGCTTGTGCCAAATGTCCGCCGGGAATGGTTATAGATAAATTTACGATGGGTAATTCTTTGTATTCCGCACCAATCATGGTTACACCATTAGCTAGTTTATTTTTCCAGTAAGCAGGTACTTTAATAGTTGGGTTAGCACCTACACCAGGCATTTTGCTTCTGTCGAAATTGTCTTTTCCTTTCGTGTATACTAATCCGCTATATCCGTAATTAGGTCTGGAGTAATTCGAAGAATCAATTTTGTAATTATCTGCAGCAGCCGGTCCGTTTTTATCAGACTTCGTTAATACACTAACGGTAACGCAACCCTTATCTTTAATATAAGTATTGTAAACTCGCAACACATCTGCTTTTGAAACTGCACTATACATTTTTAAGATAACGCTGATTTGATTGGCATTGCCTGTTAATGTTTGAAAGGAAGCCAATTGTGATACTTTTCCCGATACACTTTGTAAGCCATTGATATATTGAGCTTCTATACCACCTTTGAATTTTTCAATGTCTTCGTCAGTTACGCCTCTTTTTTCAAAGGTCATAAGCGCTTCTTTATAAAGACTGTCCATTGTTGCGAGAGATTTTCCAGGAAGTGGAACAAGTTGAATAGATAAATCACCGGAAAGTTCAGATAGTCTGCTGTTCGCATTTGCCTGCAAAGCTTTTTGTGTCTTCACTAATTCCTGGTATAAAATGGAAGTTTTGCCTTGTCCTAATATTTGTGCCAAACATGCCAAAGGCGCCATGTCTTTATCGTAATTCGCTACTGTAGGATATGTTTTTACCAACATTGGAACCCTCGCATAGTTATCAACGTAAGAAACGTATCTGTTTGAACTTACTTTCACAGGAGGTAAAATTGTTTTTGATACAGTCGGACATTTACGAATACTTCCAAAATATTTTTCAACAAGCTTTATGGCATCAGCAGGTTTGATATCCCCGCCGATAGTAAGTGTTGCATTGTTTGGGCCATACCATCTCAGAAAAAAATTCTTCAAATCCTGTACATCTACGCGATTCAAATCTTCAACATATCCAATGGTCAACCAACTGTAAGGATGGCCGTAAGGGTATAAATTTTTATTGGTAAATTCACTAATCAATCCATAAGGACGGTTATCATAATTCTGACCACGTTCATTTTTTACCGTGCTTCTTTGTATTTCAAATTTTTGTTGGGTAACAGCATCTATGAAAAATCCCATTCTATCAGCTTCTAGCCACAACATTTTTTCCAGTTGATTACTTGGCACGGTTTCAAAATAATTCGTTCTGTCTAGGTTCGTGCTGCCATTTAAAGTGCCGCCAGCTGCTGTAATAATTTTGAAATGTTGTTCATCACCAACATGGTCGCTTCCCTGAAATTGCATGTGCTCAAAGAAGTGAGCAAAGCCGCTTTTACCAATCTCTTCGCGCGCACTACCCACATGATAAGTAATGTCTACATGAACAATAGGATCACTATGATCTTCATGCAATAAAACGGTAAGGCCATTAGGCAAAAGATATTTTTCATAAGGAATGACAATCTCGTCTCCCTTTTTTTCTATTTTTTCTATAAGCTTCGCCTGACTAAAACTATGGTTAATCAGCAATAGCGTTGACAATAACAGTAATGATGTTTTTTGCATAATAATAATTTGAGCACCAAAGTAACAAAAAAACCGAGATAAAATCTCGGTTAAATAATGATGTATAAATGATGAAGAGAAATGCTATTAATTTCTGCTGCTAATTTTTGACAGCAATCTTAAGATTTCAAGATACAACCAAACAAAAGTTACCATCAATCCAAAAGCACCATACCATTCCATGTATTTTGGCGCACCTATTGAAGCCCCTTGTTCAATCATATCAAAATCTAAAATCAAATTCATTGCAGCGATAACCACTACAAACAAAGAGAAAAGTATTCCAAATGTGCTTCCTTCATGAATAAAAGCCATATTATCAAAGCCAAACATTCGCATCACCCATACGATTAAATAAAAAACGGCGATGCCCATTGTGGCTGTCATGATAATGGACTTGAATTTTTCGGTTGCTTTAATGATTCTGAAAGAGTATAAAAAATACATCGATATGCCTACTCCAAATGTCAATCCAACAGCTTGAAGTACGATACCATCATAAGCCAGGTTGAACATTGCTGAAATGGCTCCAATGAATAAACCTTCCAATAAGGCATAAAGTGGTGCCAGGAAAGGCGACCATTCTCTTTTAAACATGAGTACTAATGCAATTACAAATCCTCCAATCGCACCACCGAATACCATCATCTTTACATCTTCGCCATTGCCAATGACTTCTTTCCAGGAGTAAAATGCAGATCCCATCAACATTAGAAACATGAATCCAAATTTTTGGAGTGTTCCTGAAATACTCATCGCATCTTCGTTTGTGCCGATATGAATTACTGTATCCCTGAATTTATTTTCTGAAAGGGTGGGATTACCCGATTTAAATAGTGACATGGTTAAATTTTTTTAATTCATTAAAGTTATTGTTTTTTTTGATTGGGAAACTAATCAACTCCATTTTTTAGCATTTGCACATTACCTTTGCTCCATGAATCAATTATTGGCTCAATTAGAGCAATACAAAAAGGAAATCGAGACCTCAATAGTTTCTAATAAGGAAGATCTTGAGACTTTCAGGATAAAATACCTTGGTACAAAAGGATTGCTCAAAACGATAATGGGCGAAATGAAGCATGTGCCCGTTGACCAGAAAAAAGAAGCCGGACAATTACTTAATGAGTTTAAGGTATTTGTGGAATCTTTTTATAGCGAATTATCCGCTAAAATGGAAAGCACGGAATCTGCCATTAAAAATGATATTGACATCACACTTCCCGGACAGCCCTTGCCGTTAGGCTCCCGCCATCCAATCAGTATTGTGCACAATAAGATTGTTTCTATTTTTCAAAGACTAGGATTTTCTGTTGCAGAGGGTCCTGAAATCGAAGACGATTGGCACAATTTCACCGCATTAAATCTTCCTGAAAATCATCCTGCACGGGATATGCAGGATACGTTTTATATCAGCCAGAATCCTGATTGGCTATTGCGTACACATACAAGCAGTGTGCAAATCAGAGAGATGCAAAAGAATGACTTGCCTTTAAGAATTATTTGTCCGGGTAGAGTATATAGAAATGAAACGATAAGTGCCCGTGCGCATTGTTTTTTTAATCAGGTTGAGGGATTGTATATCGCAGAAAATGTTTCCTTCGCAGATTTAAAACAAACCTTATATTTTTTCGTAAAAGAAATGTTTGGAGAAGAGGTAAAAGTAAGATTTCGTCCTTCTTATTTCCCTTTTACGGAGCCAAGTGCCGAAATGGATATCAGCTGTTTGATATGTAGTGGAAAGGGTTGCAGCGTTTGTAAAAGAACAGGATGGGTAGAAATTTTAGGTTGTGGAATGGTGCATCCTTCAGTGTTAGACAATTGTGGTATTGATAGTAATAAATACACCGGATTCGCATTCGGTATGGGTATTGAAAGAATTACCATGCTAACTTATCAGGTAAAAGATTTGCGCTTATTTAGTGAGAATGATGTGAGATTCTTAAAACAATTTACACAAGCATGATAACCAACATCTGTGTTACCGGTGCAGGAACAATGGGAAGCGGCATTGCCTTATGCGCTGCTCAAAATGGCTTTCCAGTTATTTTGTTTGATTCAAATGAAGCCGTAATTGAAAATGCAAAAAAAAGCATTCAAAAAAACCTTGCTACTCTTCTTGAAAAAAATAAAATAACCGAAGAGGAAAAATCAACTATTTTCGGTCACATCATTTTCTCAAGCAGCATTAATGATTGCAAAGCCTCCTTGGTTATTGAAGCCATTATAGAAAAAGCTGAAATCAAGATTGATCTATTTAATGAATTGGCAAAAATAAATCCTACAGATACCATCTTCGCCAGCAACACGTCTTCTTTATCTATAAATCTATTACAAGCACATATTTCAAATCCTGAACGAGTTGCAGGGATGCATTTTTTTAATCCTGCACAAATAATGAAATTAGTGGAGGTCGTTAAAGCTGATCAAACTTCTGATAGTGTTATTGATACTTTAATGCAGGTTTGTACACAGCTCAAAAAAACGCCTGTGCTTTGTAAAGATGCTCCTGGTTTTATTGTGAATCGTGTAGCCCGGCATTATTATCTTGAAGCGATGAAGCTGGTAGAAAATAAGCTGGCCACTATAGAAACTGTTGATGAAGTCATGGAAGCTTCTGGTTTTAAAATGGGCCCATTTAAATTGATGGATTTGATAGGAAACGATATCAATCTTGCTGTTACACAATCATTGTACGATGCATTCCACGAGGAGCATAGGTTTCAGCCATCTGTGCTGCAAATCAATAAAGTGAAAAATGGTGAGCTAGGCAGAAAAACGGGTAAAGGATTTTATGATTATAACGGATAGATGAATGCGGTGATTTGGTTGATTAATCCGTCTTAAACCAATTAAACTTATGAAATCGCTGAAACACTTTTAGGCTTGATTTGCCGATAGTAATAGTCCCCTCTAAAAAATAAAAATGAACAACAAATTTCTGGTTACCGGTGGATCTGGCTTATTGGGAAATGAATTAATTCACCAGCTTTTAAATAAAGGCAACAGCGTAAAAGCAATCGTGCACAAAACGCCGATTTTAATAAAGCATCGACATCTTGAAGTGGTTACATGCGACTTGTTGGATGTTGTTACATTAGAAGAAATAATGCAGGATGTTACCCATGTGTATCATTGTGCGGGTCTTGTAAGTTTTACCAAAGAAAACAAAAATTTATTATTCAAAATAAATAGAGATGCAACTGTAAATATTGTCAATGCTTCATTACACGCTAAAATAATAAAGTTTGTGCATGTTAGCTCTATTGCTTCATTAGGCCGGGATAATCAATTTGATCTCATAAATGAAAATCTTCAGTGGAGTGCTGAAAATAATTTTAGCACTTACGGTTATACAAAGTATCTCGGAGAATTGGAAGTATGGAGAGGAATTGCAGAAGGACTGAATGCTGTGATTGTAAATCCTAGTATCATATTAGGACCTGGAAACTGGGACGAAGGATCTACTGCAATTTTTAAAAAAGTGTACGATAATCTCAAATGGTATTCAGAAGGAATCAATGGCTTTGTGGATGTGAGAGATGTTTGCAAAGCAATGGTTTTATTAATGGAAGCTGAAATTTCAGAAGAGCGCTTCATTGTCAGCGCATACAATCTGAGTTATAAAGATTTGATTTTTCAGATTGCAGATTCTTTTAAAAAACCAAGACCTTCTCAAAAAATAAATCCTTTTCTAGCCGAAATTGTTTGGCGCATGGATTGGCTGAGATCTTTAATCACAAGAAAAGAGCCACTGATTACGAAAGAAACGGTCAAGACCGCACAATCTATATCTCATTATGACAATAGCAAGTTGAAAAATACGCTTTTGAATTTCGAGTATCGCTCCTTAACTGATACCATTGATCATACTTGCAAGACTTTGCAACAAATGTTTAACAAGTAATACCTTACTTTAGATTTTTATTTTTACCCAAAACAACCTGAAAGATGAAAAACTTCTTATTAATAATAGCCGCAGTTTTATTTAGTTCCAATCTTTTTGCACAACAGCATTCTTTTTTTGTAAAAGGCAGGGTGATGGATGCTACAACAAAATCACCCTTACAAGGCACATCTGTATTTGCAGAAAATACTACATTGGGTACAGCTACAGATCAGGACGGCAACTTTCTCCTGGAATTACCTCTGGGTGGATATTCTTTGGTAATCAGTTATACAGGATTCAATACACAAAGTATACGTGTAAGTCATACAGAATCAAACAACCTTCAGGTGGAAATGACCATCAAAGAAAAAGCAATGGAAGATGTTGCGATTGTTTCTACTGGCGAAGTGAAAAATGGGTTTGAAAAATACGGACAGTTTTTTTTAGACGAGTTTATTGGCAAATCAAATAATAGCATCTTGTGCAAATTGAAAAACCCAGAAGTGTTAAAATTTTATTTTTCAAAAAAGAAAAACAGACTTAAAGTATTAGCCAACGAGCCTTTAGTTATTGAAAATAATGCGCTTGGATATAACATCAAATATGAAATCGATTCGTTTGTACATGAATACAAATCGGATTTGAGTGTGTACACGGGTTATCCTTTGTTTGAAGAGATGGCTGCAACTTCAGCAGAACAGAAAGCAACATGGGCAACTACCAGAGAAAATGCCTATCATGGTTCTGTATTACATTTTATGAAAAGCTTGTATAATATGGAGCTTGAAGAAGAAGGATTTGAAATCCAGTTTATCATCAATATAAATGGAAAGGATTCGGCGCTGCGTTTAAAGGATTATTACGAAGCTATCAATTTTCAACAAGATGACAGTACACTTCCTGTTCAGATAAAACCTAATCAAACCCAGGTTGGAGTGATTTATACAAAACAAAAGCCTGAAGAAGGATACTTGAAAGAAAACAAAAATGTCCCAACTGGGTTTCAATTTTCGACCATTAATTTCTTACCGAATAAAGCTCTTTTTATAGAGCGTAATGGTTTTTATTTTGAACAGAATGATTTAATTATAAATGATTATTGGGAGTGGAATAAAATGGCTGATGCGTTGCCTTATGATTATAAATGATAAGCAGCCCATGTTGGTCTTTTTTGCCCATGTTGGTCTTTTTTGCACATGTTGGTCTTTTTTGCACATGTTGGTCATAAGACCAACATGGAATTATCCTACTTTTTTCCCCATTACCTTATCCCACAACTCCGGAATTCGTTTTACCCAAACCAATTCCCGTTGTTTTGTTTTGGCATCTTGCACCGGTGATCCAAAATAATTTTTACCGCCTTCTAGATCTCCTCCAACACCACTTTGAGCAAATACAACGGCATTTTCTCCAATTGTTAATGTTTTACTTACACCGACTTGTCCCCAAAGGGTAACACCATCTTCTAAAGTTGCCGCACCTGCTATTGCTACTTGTGCAGCCATCAAACAATTTTTTCCTACAACAGTATCATGACCAATATGAACCATGTTGTCGAGCTTTGTTCCACGCCCTAAAATAGTATCATGGCTCACACCTCTGTCAATAGTACAACCTGCTCCGATTTCAACATCATCTTCAATGATTACCCTTCCGCAATCTGGCATTTTTTTATACCAAACGTCCCGATTTTTTTTAGTGTTGTAATAAAACCCATTACTTCCGATGACGCTACCAGATTGTATAATCACGTTATCACCAATGATACAATGATCCATGATGGTAACATTGGGATAAATGATGGTATTTTTTCCAATGCTAACGTGATGGCCAATAAAAACTCCAGGATAAATAAAACAATCAGACCCAATAATAGCAGTATCACTAATTAATTTTGTTGATGGTTCAAAAGGACGAAAGTGTTTTACTATTTTACAATAGGCTTCAAATGGATTTTCAACCACCAGTAAGGCCTTTCCTTCGGGGATGTCCATTTCTTTATTGATGATGATAAAACTAGCGTCACTGTTGATGCATTTGTCATAATATTTTGGATGATCAACAAATACCAAATCACCTTTTGATACTTTGTGAATTTCATTTATTCCTGTTGCATGACTGGAATCATCTCCGATAACTTTCGCTTCAATAAAAGAAGCCATCCATTGTATTGATACTGGTGAAGGAAATTGCATATGCTGTAATTTTCACAAAGGTACTATCCTTTAATTTCATATAATTCATCATTACAGACCCTTTGAATAAAATATTGTTCCAAAAAAGTAAAATATTTTTTTATGAATTAGGGTGATGATGATTCAGCAGAATTGTATCAATATTATGCAAAGAAAAAAATAATTTTATTCAAACCTAAAAATAAAAAACAGCTGAAGTACTTGTAAAATCAATACTTATACAGGAATCATTTTTTGTTTTTAAAAATAGCAGTGTTTTGAATTTCCAATTTCCCCCTGTGCTTATCCACAGAAAAAATAAAAATGTTGATAAAATAATTCGAAATATTTTTTTGTTAGCGAAAAATATTTTTTAATATTGCGTAGGGAATTTGGTTCCCGTACTTACTAACCCATCTATATACTAAAGCCTGACAATAAAATGTTGGGCTTTTTTCATGTAAATAATCTTGGTCTGCATTAAGATTTAAAAATTCATCAGCGTTTAAAAACAAAAGAATAAACGATTACCTTGCAACAAAATAATACTTGTATGTTAAAATCAATGACAGGATTTGGAAGAGCAGAGCAAACCGTAGGTGACAAAACTTATCTGGTAGAAATAAAAGCATTGAATGGCAAACAATTTGAATTGCAATTAAAGCTTCCGCCATTGCTAAAACCATTTGAATTTGACATTCGCAATACCATTCAGGATAATCTGGTAAGAGGATCAGTCGATTGTTATATCACCATCAAACAGAATGGCACATCTAAGCCTGTAATCATCAATGCCGAATTGATAAAATCCTATTATATTCAACTAGAACAACTAGGAAAGGAATTAAATATAGATACCAACAATGTTTTAAGCTCCATATTAAGGCTTCCTGAAGTGGTAAGTCCGAGTAATGAAATCATCAATGAAGATGATTTTAAAGAATTTAATAAAGTACTGATCAGCGCAATTTCTGAATTGAACAATCACAGAATCGAAGAAGGGAAAAGTCTGGAAAAAGATTTAAACAACAGAATCTCCAAAATAAAGGAACAGGAAGAGGCGATTATTGTTTTTGAACCCAATCGAAAAGTCAGGATAAAAGAGGAAATCAATAAATTACTTGCCAATAACGTTGGAAAAGAAAATATTGACAACAACAGAATGGAACAGGAACTTATTTATTACATGGAAAAAATTGATATCCATGAAGAACAGATTCGATTGCGCCAGCATTGTGAATATTTTTCCGATATCATTCAAAATGATTCGGTAAGTAAAGGGAAAAAATTATCTTTTTTACTACAGGAAATAGGAAGAGAAATCAATACTACCGGAAGTAAAGCATATGATGTGGATATTCAAAAATGTGTGGTAGTAATGAAAGATGAATTGGAAAAAGCAAAAGAACAGATTTTAAATGTGCTTTAATTAATTTAGTAATAGTCTATCATGAAGTACGATTTAGTAAAGCCAATCAGATTTTTTATTTCTTTCACCTTAGCCTGCTTTCTTTTTAGCTGCGATCAAATTGATGTGTTTGAGAAACATACGAGTATCCCAGATCAAAAATGGGATAGTAATTTCTTGTGTACGGGTTCCTTTGAAATTAAAGACACCAGTTCATTTTATAAAATTTCTATAGTAATCAGGCATACAGATGCGTATAAATACAATAATATCTGGCTACAACTTGGTTTACAAATGCCCGGAGATACGATGAATTTTCAAAAAATCAATCTAGCTTTAGGTGATGATGCAAATGGATGGTATGGCTCAGGAATGGGAGATATTTTTGAAGTGAGAAAACCGCTGACCAAATATCCCAAACAATTTAATAAGCCCGGTGTATATAAATACTCCCTCGCAAATATTATGCGTGACAATCCTTTGGATCATGTCATGAGCGCCGGAATCAGGATTGAAAAAGCAAAATAACCATGAGGAGTAAATGTTTTCGAGATAATTTATCCGTCGAAACAAAACATATTATTATTTTGATTGCTAAAATTGAAAGTAAAAAGGTTCTCTTATCTTTGTCGCACTTTATTTAATAGTAAAAATATTTGACCGTGAATCGCTTTAAACTTCTATTTGTCTTTTTATTGATTGCTTCAATCAATCTAAGTGCTCAGACTAACGCGTATCTCCAACAAGGAGAATTCGGTGTTACTCTTGGAAGCGCCCATTATTTCGGTGATTTAAATACAAGAAGCGGCTTAAACAGGCCGAAGCCTGCTGTGGGGGCATTTTTTCGCAAACAATTTGGTAATTACATTGGATTGAGAGTATCCGCTCATTATGCACAGCTTGGTTACAGCGATATTTACAGCAAGAATGATTATCAAAAAACAAGAAACTTAAGCTTCAATACTGATATTTTTGAATTTGCCGTTCAAGGTGATTTTAACTTCTTCAGGTATGATCCAAATGATCTTAACCATGGGTTTACGCCATATGTAACCCTTGGCTTGGGTGTTTTTAGCTACGATCCTTATGCGTATTATGATGGTACTAAAGTTTATTTACGTCCGCTTGGTACAGAAGGCCAAACTGCAGGATACCTGGGAAGATCGGAATATAGTACCATGGCTATTTGTATTCCATTTGGGGTAGGAATAAAGTATAGTGTAACGCCAAAAATAAATTTAATCGTAGAAGTAGCCCAGCGCTTTACAACTACTGATTATCTTGATGATGTCAGTACTACCTATGCACCAAGAAGTTTGTTTCCAAATGATGCCAACGGAGATCCTTCTATTGCAAATCTTTTACAAGACAGATCTTATGAAATTGATCCCAATAATATGCTGGGAAGTGTTGAAGGCAGACAAAGAGGATGGAGCAAACAAAAAGACCAGTATGTAATCGGTGAAATAGGGATATCTATTAATATCGGTACTTATCGATGTCCAACTGCAAATTAATCAAACACCATATTTTTTATAATAATGACCGCAATTTGACCATTGCGGTTTTTTCTTTTACAGCCGCATTCATTTTTCTTCAGAATAATTCAATTGATCTGATTGATTTGAAAGGTTTAGCCCAATTTTCGTTACTTTTGCGAACCTAAAAGGGACATTTATCGCATTATTCCATGAGTTTAAAGGAAATTGTAAATATCGAAAAATTACCCAGCCATGTAGCTATTATAATGGATGGCAATGGCAGATGGGCAAAGGAACAAGGAAAAGATCGACTTTTCGGACACCTGCATGGCGTTGAAAGTGTTAGGGATATTGTTGAAGGAGCCGCAGCATTAGGTATAAAAAATCTTACGTTATACGCTTTTAGTACCGAAAACTGGGACAGGCCGGAATATGAAGTTATTGGCTTGATGGAGTTATTGGTTGATACTATTCGTAAAGAAGTTCCAACTTTAAATAAAAACAATATCAGGCTGCATGTTATTGGCGCCATTAAGATGTTGCCTGAAAATGCGCAAAGAGAATTGTCGGAAGCTATACATGAAACCGCTCATAATACCGGATTAAATTTGATCATGGCATTGAGTTACAGTAGCAGATGGGAAATTGTCAATGCCACGCAGTCAATCGCTGCTGATGTTTTGAAGGGTAAATTATCAGTTGAAAATATCACACAAGATACCTTCAAAGATTACCTGACCACCAGCCTGTTTCCAGATCCTGAATTGATGATTCGAACAAGTGGCGAATATCGCATCAGTAATTTTTTATTGTACCAGTTAGCTTACACTGAATTGTATTTTACAGAAGTGCTCTGGCCAGATTTCAGAAGAGAAAACCTTTATGAAGCTTTAATAAATTACCAGCAAAGAGAAAGGCGGTTCGGTAAAACAGGAGACCAGCTGAAAAATGATCAGATTATTCCGAATTAAAAACCCATAAATTTTTTATTTAACAAATAGTTTTCATAAACGGGTTTAATATTGCCCCACATAAAATAAAATTGATGCACAGGATTTACAACAATTATTTTTTTACAGCGCTGTTTTGTTTGTTAGCTTTTCAGTCAAAAGCACAAAATGATACCTTGCCTGTATCTGTAAATCCTGCTTTACAAGAAATATTTAACTCGAAATACCCTAAAACATATACTATAGCGGGTATTACTATTACAGGTACAAAATCATTCGATCCTGCTTTAATTACTTCAATTTCTGGCCTTGCCGTTGGAGATAAAATTCAACTTCCAGGATCTGATGTTTTTTCAAAAGCTATTTCCAAATTATGGAAGCAAAACCTTGTTTCAAAAGCTGATATCACTATCAGCAGACTAGCAGATGCTGATATTTATTTAGATATCGAAATTGTGGAAAGAGCCAGGTTAATTGATTTTAAATTCATTGGAATTAAGAAAGGAGAGAAGGATGATCTTGAGTCAAAAATCGGACTGACCAAAGATAGGGTTCTTTCAGAAAACATGAAATTAAGTGCGGTTGAAGCCATCAAGAAATTCTACTATGATAAAGGATACAGAAATGTTACTATTAAGCTGGAAGAGGCTGAAATATCCGGAATAGCCAATAGCGTGTCACTTACTTTTTATATTGACAAAGGACATAAAGTAAAAATTAATTCTATTAATTTCAGTGGGAACGAAAATGCAGACGATGCGAAACTGAAAAAACAAATGAAGGGTACAAAGGAAATGTCAAGATTTAACCTTTACCCTAATACACCTTTCAGGCCTTATGGAGATTCTTCTAAAGGCTATACTTTTCAAAAATATATGAAGGAAAAAGGGTTCTTATCTCCAACTAAAACCGGTGAACTCATTGATCCTTATTTTAGAATAAAATTCAGCGGTTCTAAGTTTAATGAGACAAAATATGCCGATGATAAAGATAAAGTACTAGCCTACTTGAATGCACTGGGACTAAGAGACGCAACGATTCTGGCCGATACACTGATGATGAATAAAGATGGGAATCTGGATATAGACATCAAAGTAAAGGAAGGCAGAAAATATTATTTCGGGAATATTAACTGGAGAGGTAATACTAAATATTCAGATTCTATTTTAAATATGCTTTTAGGTATTGAGAAAGGAGATTTGTATAATTTAGAGTTGCTCAACAAAAGATTAGGCAAACAATTATCAATGGAAGGTGGAGATATCAGTAGTTTATACCAGGATGACGGATACCTGTTTTTTAGATTAGACCCAATAGAAACAGCCGTTTATAATGATACGATAGATTTTGAAATCAGAATGGCTGAAGGCCCTCAGGCTACTTATGGGAAGATAACGGTATCGGGTAACGACAAAACAAAGGATTACGTTGCGTTGAGAGAAATGCGTACGTTACCTGGACAGAAGTTCAGTCGCGCTGATATTATTCGTACCCAACGTGAATTGTCTCAGCTTGGTTTCTTTAATCCTGAAAAAATAAATCCCAATGTAGTTCCGAATGCCGATAATGGTACTGTTGATATCAATTGGGAAGTAGAAGAGAAATCATCTGATCAATTGGAATTGTCTGCAGGATTTGGCGGAGGCATCGGATTAACCGGAACATTAGGTATAACCTTCAATAATTTTTCCATAAAAAATATTACCAAAAAATCAACCTGGGATCCGCTTCCTTCCGGAGATGGCCAGCATCTGAGCTTAAGAGTGCAATCGAATGGAAGAGCCTATCGGTCTTATAATTTTTCTTTTACAGAACCTTGGTTAGGTGGTAAAAAAAGAAACTCCTTTTCTATTAGCTATTTCAATACAAAATATTCAAATGCAGTAGATAGATTTGGTAGTTATTGTAAATCATGCGGAGATACTTCTTATGTAAAGACTATTGGTTTTGGACTTTCTTTGGGTAAACGATTAAAATGGCCTGATGATTATTTCAATTTGATTTATTCTTTAAATTTCCAACAGTATAAACTGAGAAATTACGGACAAATATTCAGCGGTATAACAAATGGTAATTCTAATAACATCAGTCTGAAAATTACCTTGCTTCGTAACTCTGCCGGACCCAATCCTATATTTCCAACAAGCGGTTCTAATTTTTCTTTGAGTGGACAATTTACCCTGCCTTACTCAACACTTGGTATTACCCCTTCTGTTAGTAATAAATATGCCTTACCTGAATTTCACAAATGGCGTTTTGCCGGTGAATGGTATACTCCAATCGGAAGGGCACGTGGCGCTGAAAAAAACAAACAATTTATTTTGAAGGCAGCCGCAAAATATGGTTATATAGGCAGATATAATACCAATCTTGAAGTCTCTCCATTTGAGCGTTTTCAAGTTGGAGATGCAGGATTAAGTAATACACAAGCCTTGTTGGGTTATGATATTATTGCCCATAGAGGTTATCCTATTTACAGCAGTTCAAATCCAAAAATTAATCCTGATGGAGTTACTCCATCACAGTATTTCACCTTGTTTAATAAGTACACGCTGGAATTGCGTTACCCATTCAGTACAAGTGCGAGTAGCACTATTTATGGGTTAGCGTTTTTTGAAGCAGCAAATGGCTGGAATTCTTTAAAAGAATTCAATCCGTTTAAACTACGCAGATCGGTAGGAGTTGGAATGCGCTTCTTCCTTCCTATGTTTGGATTACTTGGGTTTGATTATGGAATTGGTCTTGATCGTTATGATCAATCAACTGGAATTAAAGGAGCAGCGAAGTTTACGTTTATGCTGGGTCAGGAAGCTGAATAAAGTGTAGTCTGACTTTTTTAAAACTATAAAAATTACATCATGAAGAAAATAACAATCGCCATATTATCTTTTATTTTATTTTCTTTTACTACAATTGCCCAGCGTTATGCAGTCATTGACTCCAAATATATTCTTGGAAAAATTCCTGAATATATAGAGGCACAAACTAAATTGGATCAGTTCAGTATTTTGTGGCAACAGGAGATTGATCAAAAACAAACGGCTTTGGGTAAAATGAATAAAGATTTTGAAGCGGAGCAAATTATGCTTCCAGATAATCTAAAGAAAAAAAGAGAAGACGAAATTTTTAATAAAGAAAAAGAATTACGCGATCTGCAAAAAAAACGTT